>NZ_ATDO01000102.1:0-44720 GCF_000445085.1 Sphingobium sp. HDIP04
GGGGTGGGGGCTCGCCAGATGGCAGGACGCTAGGAAATCACCGCGCAAAGGTAGCCTGAGCCGCCGCCGGAACAGCCGCACCCACCGCCGCAACCGGCGCCGGAGCCGCCTTGACCGCCACCGCCCGCGTCGCGACCTTCGCCCCAGGCATGGCCGCCTGGATGTTCGAAACGATCACCCGATCCCCAGGCGCCAGCCCGGCGCGAATGATGCGCAACCCGTCCACCACCGGCCCCAGTTCCACCGGCTTCGCCACGACGCTGTCGTTCCTGGCCACCACCAGCACGGTCTTGCGCGCCTGATCGGACTGGATCGCCTCGTCCGGCACCAGCAGGGCGTCGACCTTGCCCCCATTGGCCAGCCGCATGTTGCCGAACAGCCCCGGCGTCAGGAACATGTCCGGATTGTCGAACACGGCGCGCACCCGGATCGTCCCCGAACGCGGGTCCAGTCCATTGTCGGTGAAGTCCAGCCGCCCCTTGTGCCGGTAATCCGCCTCATCCTGCAACCGCACCTCCACCGTCCCGCCGGCGCCCCTGTCCCGCTGCGACTTCAGGTACAGCGCCTCGGAAGCGTCGAAGTTGAAGTAGATGGGATCGATCTTGTTGACCGTGGTCAGCAACGTCGCGCCCGCCCCCTCACCGGCCGAGACGAGATTGCCAATATCGACCCGCCGGTCCGAAACCCGCCCCGAAATCGGCGCGCGCACCTGCGTGAACTCGACCTCCAGCGCCCGCTGCCGCTCCCGCGCCTGCGCCCCGGCCAGCGCGGCCTGAGCCGCCTGCAACCGCGACCGCAGCGAATCCACCTCGCTCGCGGAAACCGCCTCGTCCCCCGTCAGCCGCTGCACCCGGCCATAATCATTCTGCGCCAGCAGCAGCGCGCTCCGCGCACTCGCCGTACTGGCCCGCGCCTCGGCCAGAGCCGCCAGGAAGGGCCGCTGGTCGATGGTGAACAGCAATTGCCCCGCCTTCACATAATCGCCGTCCCGGAAATGGATCGCCGTCACCGACCCCGACACGCGGGGGCGGATTTCCACCGTCTGGCTGGGCGCGAAGCGGCCGACATAATCGTCCCACTGCGTCACCGCCCGGCTCAGCGGAGCGGCGATGCCCACGGTCACCAGCGGCGTGGCCGCCGCCTGCGCCTCCGGCCTGTCGACGATCTTCCACCCGACGCCGCCCAGGATGACCAGGGCCATCGCGGCCAGCGAAACATGGCGCTTGCGCCAGCGGGAGAGGGGGGTCGCCGACCGGGTGTCGACGTCGATGGGTGCATGCATGTTCATGATTTATCTGCTCCGGGAAGCGCGAAAGCGCCGTTGCGCGCTGATGCTGGCCAGCAGCGTTTCAAGCTGGCCCTCGTTGAAACCGGCCTTCAAAAAGGCCTTGAGATAGGACGGACGCACCGCATAGCCGCGATGCCAGGCGTCGACCGCCAGCCGCCGCAGGCTCTCCAGCCGCATATTGGCGAGGCGCGGATTGGACCGCCGTCCGAAAATCCAGCCCTTCACCCGATCCCACAGATCGGGCGCGCGCAGCGAATCCAGCCCGTCCCGCCGCGCAAGCTGGATGATCTGCCATTCGACCGGCGCGAAACCGGGGTTCGCCGCCGCCTTCTTGACGCCAATAGTCCCGCCATCGTCGGCCAGCGCGGCAAGTTGCAGAAATGCCATGACTATTCCCCTGTGAATGACGCAAAACCGGGGGGATCGGGCCGATGCAGGATCGTCCGCTGCGAGCCTTCCCGGCCGAACGTGAAAAAAATCTCCCCGCCACGCGACCGGCGGCCGCGCATCAGGCGTGCTATGTTTGTCTGGTCACGGCCCCCTGTTGGGCTGGCCGCTCAAGCCGTCAGCGACGACAGGTTTCGATAAATATCCGCATTTCACGACCCCTTTTGATCGCAGGTCCATTCAATACTGAACAGTATATAATGAACGACGGCAGCAGGGTCAACGATCTTTTTATACCGATCGGTAATTTTCTGGTATTTAATCCGGAAAGCCCCGGATTCCCGTCACTTCCCCGGCCAGACGGCCAGCGTCGTGTCCACCAGTTGCTCCAGCAGTTCGCGGGACATGCCCGCGCCCGCATGCACCGCCATGCCCTGCATCACTGTCGTCAGATAGGTGGCCAGCGCTTGCGGCTCGATCGTATCGGGAAAGTCGCCCTCGTCCCGCGCCCGCTCCAACCGGGCCAGCAACGCCGCGTCCGAAGAGGCGCGGCGGGCCATCACATCTTCGCGGATCGAGTCCGCCTGGATGGTGCACCCCACCGTGCTGATGACGCCCAGGCAGCCATGGGGATCGGTGGTCCCGGTCTGGATCGCCAGCGACCCGCGCAGCAGCCGTTCGGCCACGCCCTTCGCCGTCGGCGCCTCCAGCGCGGATTTCATGTAGCACAGCTTGTCCCGCTCATAGAGGTCCAGCGCCTTGCGGAACAGCGATTCCTTGTTACCGAAACAGGCATAGAGGCTGGGCTTGGTGATCCCCATCGCCTCGGTCAGCTCGGCCATGGACGCGCCCTCATAGCCGCGCCGCCAGAACACGTTCAGCGCGGCGCCGAGCGCTTCTTCCGGATCGAACTCGCGCGGGCGGCCCCGCGCTGCCTGAGTCTGTGTTTCCATACCGGTCGGTATATAGTAGGCCTTGCACCCATCGTCCAGACCCGGCTTACATGTCGCGACACTTTACCCTATCAACCGGGAAAACAAGGCAAGGCGCATGCAGACCCGGCTACTCCAATATTTCCTGGCGCTGGAGAGGGAGGGGCATTTCGCCCGCGCCGCGACGGCCTGCCACGTGTCGCAACCCACGCTCTCGGCGGGCATCTCCGCGCTGGAGGCGCAGCTTGGCAAGCGCCTGATCCTGCGCAACCGCCGCTATGCCGGACTGACGGAGGAGGGGAGGGCGATCCTGCCCTGGGCGCAGCAACTGGTCGCGGCTGCCGACAATCTGATGCAGGCGGCGGCGGTCGCCAAGGGACCGTTGCAGGGCGAATTGCGGCTGGGCGCGATCCCGGCGGCGATGCCCGCGGTCGGCCCGCTGGTGGAGGCGCTGC
Organism: Sphingobium sp. HDIP04; assembly: GCF_000445085.1. Classification (NCBI taxonomy): domain Bacteria; kingdom Pseudomonadati; phylum Pseudomonadota; class Alphaproteobacteria; order Sphingomonadales; family Sphingobiaceae; genus Sphingobium; species Sphingobium sp. HDIP04. The sequence goes on from NZ_ATDO01000102.1 coordinate 3,063, forward strand.
TGGAACGGCACCCCGGCCTCAACATCTCCGTCCGGGCGCTGACCTCCCGCCAGATCGAGCGGGAACTGACCGCGTTCGAACTGGACGCGGGCCTCACCTATCTGGATTTCGAGCCGCCCTCCCACATGCTCGCCGCGCCGCTCTACGTCGAACGCTACATGCTGGCGGCGGCGCAGGGCGTGCTGGACGAAGGCCGGACGCCAAGCTGGGAGGATGTCGCCGCCCTGCCGCTCTGCCTGTTGCACCAGGGGATGCAGAACCGCCGCATATTGGACGCCCGCCTGGGCGAACGCGGCCTGGCGCTGCGCCCGGTGGTGACAGCGGACAGCTATGTCGCCCTGTTCGCGCTGGTCCGGCAGGGCCGCCTCTGCTCCATCGTGCCGGACAGCCACGCCATGCTGCTGGACGGCCTGGACTGGGTCCGCACCTTCGCCCTCCCCGAAGCGGACGAAGGCAGCCGCATCGGCGTCATCGTCTCCGACCGCGCCCCCCTAGGCCCCCTGGCCCAGGCGGTCCTGAACATCGCCCGCGAAATCCCAAACATAACCTAAGCCACCAATTCCTCCCCATGCTTGCATGGGGAGGGTCGAAGAGAGGCACGTGACTCTCTTCGACGCCGCCGAAGGCGGTGGTGGAGGGGAAATACGCAGGTCGCGCCCCATTCCCCTCCACCAGCCTTCGGCCGGTCCCCCTCCCCACGCTACGCGCAGGGAGGAAAAGGACAGATCAACTCCCCAAAACCACCGCATCGATCCGCCGCAACATCCCCACAAAGGCCTCCACCTCCTCCGCGCTGAAATGCGAAAACACCCCGCTCTCCAGTTCCAGCGCCTTGGGCGCAATGGCCGCATGCAGCCGCTCCCCTTCCTCCGTCAGCGCCAGCAGATGCGACCGCCTGTCCTCCGCCTTGGGCAAGCGCCGCAGCACCCCCCGCCCGGTCAGGGCAATCGCCGCCCGGCTCACCGTCACCTTGTCCATGCGGCTCATCGCGCAAATCTGCTGCTGGGTGATGCTCCCCCGTTCCGCCACCCAGGCAATCACCCGCCACTCCGCGATGCCGATGCCGAACAAATCCTCATAACTTTGCGCAACGGCGTCGCTCAGCAACGCCGCCGTGAAGGACAGCCGATAGGGAATAAACGCATCCAGGCGCAGCACTTTGTCAGTCATCCCGAACTGGTAACATTTGATACTTCCTCCGCAAAGCGCTATGATGGTAACAATTGATACCATCAGGAGTCGCGCCGAAATGGGAGAGAGCAGGCCGCCCGAAGCCCCCCTGATGACAGGCTTCGGCAATCATTTCGCGACGGAGGCCGTGCCCGGCGCGCTGCCCGTGGGCCGCAACTCCCCCCAGCACGCCCCCTATGGCCTCTATGCCGAACAATTGTCCGGCACCGCCTTCACCGCGCCACGGGCGGAAAACCGGCGAAGCTGGCTCTACCGCCTGCGCCCGGCCGCCAATCACCCGCCCTATCGCCCCTATGAAGCCGATACGCTCCTGCGCAGCGGCCCGTTCGATGAAGTCCCGCCGACCCCCAACCGCCTGCGCTGGAACCCCCTGCCGATCCCCGAACGGCCGGTGGATTTCGTCGACGGTCTGATCAGCTATTGCGGCGCGGGCGATCCGGCGGCGGGGGAGGGGCTGGCCGTCCACCTCTATGCCGCCAACCGCCCGATGGAAAAGCGCGCCTTCGCCAATGCCGACGGCGAAATGCTGATCGTGCCGCAACAGGGCAGGCTGCGCATCATCACGGAAATGGGCATGTTCGACATCGCCCCGCACCAGATCGCGCTCATCCCCCGCGGCGTCCGGTTCAGGGTGGAACTGCCCGACGGAACGGCGCGCGGCTATGTCTGCGAAAATTACGGAGCCTCGTTCCGCCTCCCCGACCTTGGCCCCATCGGCTCCAACGGCCTCGCCAACCCCCGCGACTTCGAAACCCCCGCCGCACGATATGAAGATGACGACAGCCCCCATGAAATCGTCCAGAAATATGGCGGAAGCCTGTGGGTCACGACGCAGGACCATTCCCCCTTCGACGTGGCCGCCTGGCACGGCAATCTCGCGCCCTGCCGCTATGACCTGCGCCGCTTCAACACGATGAACACGGTCAGCTACGACCATCCCGACCCGTCGATCTTCACCGTGCTGACCTCCCCCAGCGACCGGCCGGGCACCGCCAATTGCGATTTCGTGATCTTCCCGCCGCGCTGGATGGTGGCGGAGGATACATTCCGCCCGCCATGGTTTCACCGCAATGTGATGAGCGAATTCATGGGCCTGATCCACGGCAGTTATGACGCGAAGGCAGGCGGCTTCGCCCCCGGCGGCGCGTCGCTGCACAATTGCATGGCGGGCCACGGCCCGGACAGGGCAAGCTATGAAGGCGCGCTGGCCGCCGAACTGAAGCCGCACCGGATCGCCGACAGCATGGCCTTCATGTTCGAAAGCCGCTACCCTTTCCGCCCGACCCGCTTCGCGATGGAAACGCCGCTGGGCCAGTTGGATTATGACGATTGCTGGTCCGGCTTCGCCAAGGCGCGACTGCCGCGAGAGGAACGGGCATGAGCTTCCCCCGGATCGACGAAACCCACGATCCCGCCCGGTCGAGCTGGGTGGAGGGAGCCGATGGCCATCCCGCCTTCCCGATCCAGAACCTGCCCTACGGCATCTTCTCGCCCACCGGCGGCGCGGCGCGGGCAGGGGTGGCGATAGGGGAGAGGATATTCGACCTGCGCGCCGCCGCCCAATCGGGCCTGCTCCCCGCCGCAGCATCCGCCGTCCTCGGCGAACCGACCCTCAACGCCCTGATGGCGCTCCCGGCGGCGGACCGTCTGGCGCTGCGCCGCTGGCTGAGCGCCCTTTTCAGCGACGAAGCCCAGCGCCACGCCATCGAACCCCTGCTGCACCCCGCGTCGGACTGCGCGCTGCATCTGCCCGCGACCATCGGCGATTATACCGACTTCTATGTCGGCATTCACCACGCCACCAATATCGGCAAGCTGTTCCGCCCCGACAATCCGCTGCTGCCCAATTATAAATATGTCCCCATCGGCTATCATGGACGGGCATCCTCCATCCGGCCGTCAGGCGTGCCGGTGATCCGGCCGCAGGGCCAGCGCAAGGCCCCCGATGCCGATGCTCCGGTGGTGGGGCCCAGCCAACGACTGGATTATGAGCTGGAACTGGGCATCTGGATCGGCGCGGGCAATGCGCTGGGGGAGCCTGTGCCGATTGCCGAGGCGGCGAACCATATAGCGGGCTTCTGCCTGCTCAACGACTGGTCGGCGCGCGACTTCCAGGCATGGGAATATGTGCCGCTGGGCCCGTTCCTCGCCAAGAATTTCCAGTCCACCATCTCCCCCTGGGTCGTGACGGCGGAGGCCATGGCCCCCTTCCGCATCGCCCAGCCTCCAAGGCCGCAGGGCGACCCGCAACCCTTGCCCTATTTGTGGGACGAACAGGATCAGGCCCATGGCGCGCTGTCCGTCGATCTGGAGGTCCATCTGTCGAGCGCAAACATGCGGGCGCTGGGCCTCGCGCCCATGCGCCTCTCGCGCGGCCCCGCTTCCTCCATGTACTGGACCGCGCAGCAGATTGTCGCCCATCATGCCTCCAACGGCTGCAACCTCAATCCCGGCGACCTGCTGGGGACGGGCACGCTGTCCGGCCCGACGCCGGACAGCTATGGCAGCCTCATGGAACTGACCCAGGGCGGCAAGACAAAGATCCTCCTGCCGACCGGCGAGGAACGCGCCTTTTTGCAGGATGGCGACGAACTGGCGCTGAAGGCGGTGGCGCGGGCGGACGGCTATGTCCCCATCGGCTTCGGGGAATGCCGCGCCCTGATCGAGCCGGCGCGATGAGCGCGCTGACGCTCCACGGCTATTGGCGCTCGACCAGCTCCTATCGCGTGCGGATCGCGCTGAACCTGAAGGGCGTGGCCTATGATCAGGTCACGCACGACCTGCGCACCGGCGCGCAGCGGGAGCCGGACTATCGCGCCATCGCGCCGCAGGGCCTCGTCCCGGCGGTGGAGGCGGACGATTTCACCCTCACGCAAAGCCCGGCCATATTGGAATGGATCGAGGAACGCTGGCCCCAGCCGCCCCTGCTGCCCGCCGACGCGGAGGGCAGGGCGCTGGTCCGCTCCATGGCGGCGCTGATCGGCTGCGACATCCACCCGCTCAACAATCTGCGCGTGTTGCAGGCGCTGAAACAGGATTTCGGCGCGGACCAGCCCGCGCTCGACCGCTGGATCGCCCGCTGGATCGCGGACGGCTTCGCCGCGCTGGAGGCATTGGTGGCGCGCCATGGCCGGGGCTTCGCCTTTGGCGACCGGCCGGGGCTGGCGGACTGCTATCTGGTGCCGCAGCTTTATTCGGCGGAGCGTTTCCATGTCGACCTCTCGCCCTTCCCCGCCCTCGTCGCGGCGGGGGAAAGGGCGCGGGCGCTCGACGCCTTCGCCGCGGCCCATCCCTCCGCCCAGCCCGACGCCGATTGATAGAGAATTTCTATCAAACATGATGCGCTTCGATTTGACGCCTCCCTCGCCAGGGCGCACCATGGGCGAAAAGGCGAGGGAAGATGCAGCAAGAAGAAACAGCCCGGCTGATAGAGGACTGGACCCAAACCCACGGCCGCGCTCGCGACCGCCTGCTCCCCCTCCTCCACATGCTCCAGGAAGAGATCGGCTTTATCGATGGTAGCGCTATCAAAATCATAGCCGAAAAACTCAACCTCACTCGCGCAGACGTTCATGGAGTCGTGACCTTCTACCATGATTTCCGCCGCTCTCCGGCCGGCCGCCATGTCGTGAAATTCTGCCGCGCCGAAAGCTGCCAGGCGAGAGGCGCCGCCGCGATGGAAAAGGCCGCCGCCGAACGGCTCGGCGTTTCGATGGGCGAAACCCGTTCCGACGGCCAGGTGACGCTGGAACCCATCTATTGCCTGGGCCTCTGCGCCGTCGGCCCCAACGCCCTGGTCGATGGCCGCCCCGTCGCCCGGATCGACATCGCCGCGCTCGACCGGATCGCGCAGGAGATCGCGGCATGACGCGCATCTATGTCAGCCGGGACATGGCCTCGGTCGCCCTGGGCGCGGACGATGTCGCCCGCGCCTTCGAAGCCGCCGGATGCGAAGTGGTGCGCACCGGAAGCCGGGGACTGTTTTCCATCGAACCCCTGGTGGAGGTCGAAAACGAGGGAAAACGGATCGGCTTCGGCCCGGTGGGACCGGGAGACGTCACGGCGGTGCTGGACGGCAGCCATAAGGCGCGGCTGGGCGAGGTAGCAGCGTTGCCCTTCTTCGCGGGGCAGCAGCGCTTCACCTTCGCCCGCTGCGGGATCATCGACCCGCTCAGCCTCCAGGACTATGCCGATCATGGCGGCTGGCGCGGACTGGACGCGGCGCGGGCGATGCCGCCCCAGGCGGTGGTCGACGCGGTCAAGGCGTCCGGCCTGCGCGGGCGGGGAGGGGCTGGCTTCCCCACCGGCATCAAATGGCAGACCGTGCTGGATGCGGTTTCCGACGCCAAGTTCATCGTCTGCAATGCCGATGAAGGCGACAGCGGCACCTTCGCCGACCGCATGCTGATGGAGGGCGACCCCTTCTGCCTGATCGAGGGGATGGCGATTGCCGGTCACGCCGTGGGGGCGGGCCATGGCTATATCTATATCCGCAGCGAATATCCCTTCGCCATCGCCGCCATGCAGGAGGCTATCGCGCTTTCCGCCGAACGGATCGCGCCCTTCACGCTGGAGGTCCGGGTCGGAGCAGGCGCCTATGTCTGCGGCGAGGAGACGGCGCTGCTCGACAGCATAGAGGGCAAGCGCGGGCAGGTGCGCGCAAAGCCGCCCCTTCCCGCGCTGGCCGGTCTGTTCGGCCAGCCCACGGTGATCAACAATGTGCTGAGCCTCGCGGCGGTGCCCTTCATCCTGGCGGAGGGGGCGGAGGCCTATGCGGCGGTGGGTTTCGGCCGGTCTCGCGGCACCATGCCGGTGCAGCTTGCGGGCAATGTGAAGCATGGCGGACTCTATGAGATCGGCTTCGGCATCACCCTTGGCGAACTGGTGAACGGCATCGGCGGCGGCACCGCCAGCGGCAGGCCGGTGCGCGCCGTGCAGGTGGGCGGCCCTTTGGGCGCTTATTTCCCGCCGGGCATGTTCGACCTGCCCTTCGACTATGAGGCTTTCGCGCAGGCGGGCGGGCTGATCGGCCATGCCGGGATCACCCTGTTCGACGACACTGTGGACATGGCGCATATGGCGCGCTTCGCCATGGAATTCTGCGCGGTCGAAAGCTGCGGCAAATGCACCCCCTGCCGCATCGGGTCGACGCGGGGCGTCGAGGTGATGGACCGGATCATCGCGGCGCGGGACAGCGCGCCTGCCGTCCCCGCCGGGCGGCAATGGGAGGGCTATCTCCAGAAGGCGCTCAACTCCCGCACCCCCGACCGGATCGATACCGGACTGGAGGCGCAGACCGCCCTGCTGCGCGACCTGTGCGACACGATGAAACATGGCTCGCTCTGCGCCCTTGGGGGCTTCACGCCCTATCCGGTGCTGAGCGCGCTCGACAATTTCCCTCAGGATTTCGGCGCTCCGGCCCCGATCAAGGAAGCCGCGGAATGAGCTACGCACGCGAAACCGATCATGGAACGCCGCCCGCCATCGCGACGGGCAAGCGCGTCACCCTGACCATCGACGGCGAGACGGTGACGATGCCGGAGGGCACGTCGATCATGCGGGCGGCGTCGCTTACCGGCTGCTCCATCCCCAAACTCTGCGCGACCGACAATGTGGAGAGTTTCGGTTCCTGCCGCCTCTGCCTGGTCGAGGTCGAGGGACGGAACGGCTATCCCGCCTCCTGCACCACGCCGGTCGCCGAGGGCATGGTGGTCCGCACCCAGAGCGAACGGCTGAAACAGCTTCGGCGCGGGGTGATGGAACTGTACATCTCCGACCATCCGCTCGATTGCCTGACCTGCCCGGCCAACGGCGATTGCGAATTGCAGGACCAGGCGGGCGCTGTGGGCCTGCGCGATGTCCGCTACGGCTATGACGGCGCCACCAATATGGGGCAGGCGAAGGACCAGTCGAACCCCTATTTCGACTTCGATCCCAGCAAGTGCATCCTCTGCTCCCGCTGCGTCCGCGCCTGCGACGAGGTGCAGGGCACGTTCGCCCTGACCATCGAAGGGCGGGGTTTCGATTCCAGGGTCTCGCCCTCGCAGGGGCAGGATTTCCTCTCGTCCGAATGCGTGTCCTGCGGCGCCTGCGTTCAGGCCTGCCCCACCGCCACCCTGACCGAGAAGAAAGTGGTGGAGGTCGGCACGCCCGACCGCTCGGTCGTCACCACCTGCGCCTATTGCGGCGTCGGCTGCACCTTCCGCGCCGAGATGCGAGGCGAGGAACTGGTGCGCATGGTGCCATGGAAGGACGGCAAGGCCAATCGCGGGCATAGCTGCGTCAAGGGCCGCTTCGCCTGGGGCTATGCCCAGCATCGCGACCGCATCCTCAACCCCATGATCCGCGCCTCCGTCGACGAACCCTGGCGCGAAGTGTCGTGGGAGGAGGCCATCGCCCACACCGCCAGCGAGTTCCGGCGCATCCAGGCCAAATATGGCACGCGCAGCATCGGCGGCATCACCTCCAGCCGCTGCACCAATGAGGAGACCTTCCTGGTCCAGAAGCTGATCCGCCAGGGCTTCGGCAACAATAATGTCGATACCTGCGCCAGGGTCTGCCATTCCCCGACCGGCTATGGCTTGAAGACGACGTTCGGCACCTCCGCCGGCACGCAGGATTTCGACAGCATCATGCAGGCCGATGTGATCCTCGTCATCGGCGCCAATCCGACCGACGGCCATCCGGTCTTCGCCAGCCGCATGAAGAAACGGCTCAGGCAGGGCGCGAAGCTGATCGTCATCGACCCCCGGCGGATCGATCTGGTGAAGTCCCCCCATGTCGAGGCGGCGCATCACCTGCCGCTGCGGCCCGGCACCAATGTCGCCATGCTGACGGCGCTGGCGCATGTGATCGTGACGGAGAAGCTCCATGACGAGGCCTTCATCCGCGACCGCTGCGATTGGGACGAGTTCGCCGAATGGGCCGATTTCGTCTCCGAACCGCAACGCTCGCCCGAAGCCGTCGAACCGCTGACCGGCGTCGAGGCGGAGGAAGTGCGCGCGGCGGCGCGGCTCTACGCGACGGGCGGGAACGCCGCGATCTATTACGGGCTGGGCGTGACCGAACATAGCCAGGGCAGTTCCACCGTCATGGCCATCGCCAATCTCGCCATGGCGACCGGCAATGTCGGGCGGGAGGGCGTGGGCGTGAACCCCCTGCGCGGGCAGAATAATGTGCAGGGCGCCTGCGACATGGGCAGCTTCCCGCATGAATTTTCGGGCTATCGCCATGTGTCGGACGATGCGGTGCGCGGCCAGTTCGAACAGGCCTGGGGCGTGGCGCTGGACGCCGAGCCGGGCCTGCGCATCCCCAACATGCTCGACGCGGCGACCGACGGGACGTTCAAGGGCATCTTCATCCAGGGCGAGGACATCCTCCAGTCCGACCCCAACACCCATCATGTCGCGGCGGGCCTCGCGGCGATGGAATGCGTGGTGGTGCAGGATCTGTTCCTCAACGAAACCGCCAATTACGCCCATGTCTTCCTGCCCGGATCGACTTTCCTGGAAAAGGACGGGACGTTCACCAACGCCGAACGCCGCATCCAGCGCGTGCGCAAGGTGATGGCGCCCTTGAACGGCTATGCCGATTGGGAGATCGTGCAATTGGTCGCGAACGCCATGGGCCTCAACTGGACCTATGATCATCCCTCGCAGATCATGGACGAGATCGCCGCCCTCACCCCCACCTTCGCGGGCGTGCATTATAACCGGCTGGAGGCGGAGGGATCGCTGCAATGGCCCGCCAATGACGCCGCGCCGGACGGCACGCCGACCATGCATGTCGGCGGCTTCGTGCGGGGAAAGGGCAAGTTCGTCGTCACCGACTATGTGCCCACCGACGAGAAGACCGGGCCGCGCTTCCCGCTGCTGCTGACCACCGGGCGCATCCTCAGCCAATATAATGTCGGCGCGCAGACCCGGCGTACGGCGAACGAGGCCTGGCATCCGGAGGACCGGCTGGAAATCCACCCCACCGATGCGGAAAATCGCGGCATCAACGACGGCGACTGGGCCTCGCTCAAGAGCCGCGCCGGGGAAACCAGCCTGCGCGCCCTGATCACGGAGCGGGTCGCGCCCGGCGTCGTCTACACCACCTTCCACCACCCCGACACGCAGGCTAACGTCATCACCACCGACTATTCGGACTGGGCCACCAACTGCCCGGAATATAAGGTGACGGCGGTGCAGGTCATGCGATCCAACGGGCCGAGCGACTGGCAGCGCGACTATGCCGAACAGGCGCGCCGCAGCCGACGCATTGCGCCTGCGGAAGCGGCCGAATAGGATCGGCCGCATGAGCGACGAAAATGAAGTCATGTCGACCGAGGACCGCCTGATCTACATGGCGAACCAGATCGCCCGCAATGTCGAGGCGTTGGGCGAAGCGGAGGCCGTGGCCATGACGGCGGATCACATCCGCGCCTTCTGGGATCCGGCGATGCGGCGGCGCATCGGCATGCTGGCCGCCGCGCGTCCCGGCGCCTTGTCCCCGATAGCCGCCGCCGCGGTGGGCCGGATCGTGGCGCCTTGAGCGCCGGGCCGGAAGATCGGTCCTTCACCTTCAGGCAAGTGACGCCGGAAGGCCGCGTCGCGCCAGTGACGCGGGAACTGGCGGAAGAAGTGCCGATTGCCATCGAATTCAACGGCATCGGCTACGCCGTGCTGATGGCCACGCCCGCCGATGTCGAGGAACTGGTGCTGGGCTTCGCGCTGGCGGAACGGCTGATCGGCCGGGAGGATGCGCCGTTCGAGGTGGACGTGCATGCGACCGCGCAAGGGATCGTCGCCCGGGCGACCCTGCCGCAGGAGCGGACGGAGGCATTGCTGAGCCGGGTGCGGCATCGCGCCTCGGAATCCTCCTGCGGGATCTGCGGGGTGGAAAATCTGGAACAGGCGATCCGGCCCTTGCCGCCCGTCACGGCCTCGATATTGACCGGCAGTCAGGCGGTTTTCCGGGCGTTGGAGGAACTGAAAGGGCGCCAGCCGCTCAATGCGCGGACCGGCGCTGCCCATGCGGCGGCGCTGGCGGCGGCGGACGGCGCCATCCGCCTCGCCCGCGAGGATGTCGGGCGGCATAATGCGTTCGACAAGCTGATCGGCGCGATGTGGCGGCGCGGATGGGCGTGGGACGGCGGCTTTGCGCTGCTCTCCTCCCGCTGTTCCTATGAGTTGGTGGAAAAGGCGGTGCTGGCGGACTGCCCCTTGCTGGCGACGATCTCCGCGCCGACGCGCCTTGCGGCCGAACGGGCGGCCGGGGCGGGGCTGGCTCTGGCGGTGCTGGCGCGCGCCGACTCCATCCTGTTGTACGGGGAAGGGACGTCGGGTCTCGATCAGCGGGAAGCGTAACGGTTCGGGGGGGCGGGCGGGAATGGCGCCCTTCCTCCTCCCAATATGGGGAAGGGCGCCGCCCTGCCGCTCAGTGCAGCCCCGAACCGCCGCCCGCCAGTTCCTTGGCGATGGTTCCGACCATGTCCTTGGCGTCGCCGAACAGCATCTGGGTGTTGCTGTTGTAGTAGATCGGATTGTCGATCCCGGCGAAGCCCGCATTCATGGAGCGCTTGATGACGAATACCGACTTGGCCCGATCCGCCTCGATGATCGGCATGCCCGCGATGGCGCTTTGCGGATCGTCGCGGGCCGACGGGTTGATCGTGTCGTTCGCGCCGATGATCAGCGCCACGTCCGCCTGCGGCAGCTCCGGGTTGATGTCGTCCAGCTCGACCAACTGCTCATAGGGCACGTTCGCCTCGGCAAGCAGCACGTTCATATGGCCCGGCATGCGCCCCGCCACCGGATGGATCGCAAACTTCACGTCCACGCCCTTCTTGGTCAGCGCCTGATACAGTTCGCTGACCTTGTGCTGCGCCTGGGCCACGGCCATGCCATAGCCGGGGATAATGACCACGCTGCTGGCATTTTCAAGCTGCAACGCGGCCTCCTCGGCAGAGGCGGAACGTACCACCCGGTCGTCCTTGCCGCCCGCCGCGCCCGCCACGACCGCGCCGAAGCCGCCGAACATGACGTTGGCGAAGCTGCGGTTCATCGCCTTGCACATGATGACCGCCAGGATGAAGCCGGAGGCCCCGTCCAGCGCGCCCGCCACGATCAGCAGCTTGTTGCCCAAGGCAAAGCCCATGGCGCTCGCCGCCAGACCGGCATAGCTGTTCAGCAGCGCGATGACGGTCGGCATGTCCGCGCCGCCGATGGGGATCACCAGCAATATGCCGAACAGCAGCGCCAGCGCCACGAAGGCCGGGAACAGCCAGGTCTGCGTCGGGTCGATGGCCAGCATCGCGCCGATCACCACCGTCGCCAGCGCCACGCCGCCGTTCAGCACCCGCTGCCCGACGAAGGATACGGGGCGGCTGCCCATCAATTCCTGCAACTTGGCGAAGGCGATGACCGATGCGGTGCAGGTCAGGAAACCCAGCAGCATCTCGAACATCAGCGCCCACAGGATGAAGCTGCCCGCATATTCGGCATGGGCATGCTTATAATATTCCGCCGCGCCGATCAGGCCCACGGCCAGCGCGCCGAAGGCGTGGCTGATCGCCGTCCGCTGCGGGATGGCGGTCATCGGCATCAGCAGCGCCATGGGAATGCCGGCGGCCGCGCCCGCGACCATGGCGATCAGGATCAGGTTATAATCGACCACCTCATGCTGGACCAGCGCGCCGACGATGGCGACCAGCATGCCGATCTCGCCCGCGCGAACGCCCCGGCGGGCTGTCGAGGGATGGCTCATCCACATCAGCGCCAGGATGAACAGCGACGATGCGACGATCGCCGCAAAGGGTACCAATGCGTTCATCTCACTTCCCCCGCGGCTTGAACATCTTGAGCATGCGGTCGGTGATCATGAAACCGCTGACCAGATTGACCGTGGCGCAGAACACCGCGATGAAGCCCAAAGTCTTCGCCAACGGCGTCGCGCCTTCCTCGCCCGTGATGGTGATGGCGCCGACGATCACCACCGCCGCGATGGCGTTGGTCAGCGACATCAAGGGCGAGTGCAGCAGCGGCGACACCTTCTTGATCAGCTGAAAACCGACGAAGGCCGCCAGGATGAAGACGAACAGATAATCGGGATTAAGCGAACTCATGACAGTATCCCCGCCAATTGAAGCAGCCTTTCGCTGACGACTTTCCCACCCTGCGTCACGCGGATGGCGTTGCCGATTTCCTCGTCCAGCACCGGCGCGTTCCGATCCTTGTTCCAGAATGCGGAGAGGAAATTATAGAGGTTGCGCGCAAACAGCGCGGACGCGTCGGCGGCTAGGCGCGACGGCACATTCTTGTGCCCCACGATCTTGACGCCGTGCCGCTCGACCACCTGGCCCAGCACCGCGCCCTCGACATTGCCGCCCTGTTCGACGGCCAGGTCGACGATCACGCTGCCCGGCTTCATCGTCGCGATCTGCGCGTCGGAAATCAGGCGCGGCGCGGCCTTGCCCGGAATCAGCGCCGTGGTGATGACGATGTCCTGCTTGGCGATATGGCCGGACACCAGTTCGGCCTGCGCTTGTCTGTAATCCTCCGACATTTCAGTGGCATAACCGCCCTTGCCCTCGCCCTCGATGCCCGCGACGCTCTCCACGAAGATCGCCTTGGCGCCCAGGCTCTCGATCTGCTCCCTGGTGGCGGAGCGCACGTCGGTCGCGGAAACCTGCGCGCCCAGCCGCTTCGCGGTCGCAATGGCCTGCAAACCGGCGACGCCGACGCCCATGATGAAGGCCTTGGCCGGCGAGACCGTGCCCGCCGCCGTCATCATCATCGGAAAGGACCGGCCATATTCGGCCGCCGCGTCCAGCACCGCCTTGTAACCGGCCAGGTTGGACTGGGACGACAATATATCCATCGACTGGGCGCGGGTGATGCGCGGCATGAATTCCATCGCCAGCGCCTCGAAACCCGCCGCCGCATAGGCGTCGATCCGCGCGCGTTCGACATAGGGGTTGAGTCCCGCGACGATCCAGGCGCCAGGCTTGGCGCCCGCGAGGCCGGCCGGGTCCGGTCCCTGCACGCCCAGGATGATGTCGGCATCCGCCACCGTCGCGGCGCGATCCGCCACCGTGGCGCCCATGGCGGCATAGTCGGCGTCCGATATGGCGGCGGACAGCCCCGCGCCCGTTTCCACGGCGACATCGGCGCCGAGCGCCCTGAATTTCTTGACCGTCTCCGGCGTGCCGGAAACGCGGCGCTCATCGGGCGCCGTCTCTTTCACTATGCCGATCTTCACTGCTTCCACCTCATCCCGTGCTGGCAGGTCTTTTGGCGCGGCCGAAACCGGCTGCGTCCAATGCTTCTGTTAATATGCCCATTATCAACCCTGCTGACTCGCCATAGTGGTAAATCTGGAAGAATCAAACAAATAATATGCGTGTTATTGGAAAGAGAGCGCGGGGAGTGCCCTTTTGCGCGCAAATTCGCTATTGGCGACCGGACGCCAGACGAGGAGCAAGATGAGCATTCGCAAGCAGAATTCCCGCGAAGGATTGGTGACGGCGGCGGTGGCGAAACTGCGCGACATGATCGTCGCGCAGCCGCCCGAAGCGCAGATCGGATCCCTGCCCGATCTGGCGAAGGCGCTGGGGGTCGGCATCGTCACCGTGCAACAGGCCGCGCGCGTCCTGGAGCATGAAGGATTTTTGAAGGTCCGTCGCGGGCCGGGCGGCGGCTATTACGGGACCCGGCCCGATGCGGAGGGGCTGAGCCAGGCGATTTCCGGCTTCCTGGCCCTGCATCATTCGGCGCATCCGGAGGCCATCGACATCATCACCTTGCTCGACTGCGAACTGATGGCGGCGGCGGCGCGGGCGACGGATGAGGCGCTGCGGCAGAGGCTTGCGGCGCTGGTCAAGTCGATCGACGGGCGCAACACGGCGCGGCAGCGCGGGGCCTTCGACCAGAGCATGCTGGACATTCTCTACCTGATGGTCGACCGGCCGCTGATGGAACTTCTCTCTCGCGTGGCCGTGCACCATTATGCCGAATATCCGCGCGGGCCGGTCTATGGCGGGAGCGAGGGCAAGCAGCGCTGGAAGCGTGAGCGGCGCGCCATCATCGCCGCGATCCTGGACGGAGATCCGGAGCGCGCCCGCTTCGAGGCGCAACGCCGCCGCCGCGAGATCATGCGCCAACTCGACGCGGCCATCTGAACAAGGCGCGGGAGCGGAAGGCGAAGCGGCCGTTCCCCTCCGAACAGAGGCTTCGCGGGCCATTCAGTATGTGCTAGCGCCCCGGCAATGACAAAGCCTGTCTCACCCTCCGGACCGAATGACGAGCCGTCGGCGCGCCGTCGCCAGATATTGGAGATCGCCGCCCAGCTGTTCGCCAAAAAGGGCTATCGCGGCACGTCGATGCGGGACATCGGGGAGCAGGCGGGCGTGTTGGGGGGGTCGCTCTACCACCATATCAGGTCCAAGGACGCGCTGTTCGTCGAACTGCACAATGCCGCGCTGGACGAGGCGGAGGCGCGCATAGACGAAGCCGTGCGGGCGCAATCCGATCCATGGGCAAAGCTGAATGCGGCCTGCGCGACCCTGCTGGACATCCAGCTCGCTCCCGATTCCCTGACCACGCCGATGATGAACGATTTTAGGGAAGTGTCCGATGATGTGCGCGAGCAATTGATCGCCCGGCGCGATCGGTTCGAGGGGCTGTTCCGTTCCCTGGTGGATGAATTGCCGCTGCCGCCCCGGATCGACCGATCGATCTATCGCAATCTGCTTCTGGCCCAGTTGAATGCCACCGCCGACTGGTATCGGCCCGGCAAGCTCACCCCTGCGCAGATCGCCGCGCAGATTGCCGCCATCTTCCGGCATGAATGATCCGCCGGCTCCTTTTCTGTCATTTTCCGCATCTTCCGGACGATCTCGCCCGACTGGAAAAATGCCTTAAAATTCGATGGAAATGTTGACCTTGAGCTTGCTGACGCCCGCGGCCTCGGCAATGCGGGTCTTCGACTGATCGATGACCTCCTTCAATGATCGGGCGTAGGATTCCGGTCCCGATCCGTCCGTTTCCCGAAGCGTCGAACGCCCCTTGCCGTAAAGCAATTGCTGTTCGGTCAGGCCGAAAACGGCGGAAAGAATGCGCAGATTTTCCCTACGCGGCGTGGTCCGGCCGGTTTCCCAGCCCCAAATGGTGGGCTTGCTGAATCCCGTCCGTTCCGACAGCGCCGTGCGGCTCATCCCCTTTTCGTGCCGCAGTCGAAGCAGGCGTTCGCCCAGACCCTCGTCAGCGCCCTCGGGCCGATCGCCGGCGGGCTGCATCGCGTCGCGGCCCGGATGGCGCAGCCTGATCGCGCTCACCACTCCCTGGGGCAGCGCGGTTTCGAAACGGCAGCCGAAAAGGGTGTCGTTCTGCCAGACGACGCGCGCCACGACCTCGTCCGCATCGGGCAGGGACAGCATGACGCCCTGTCCGATCTCCAGCGTCGACCTGGTCTCGATGAGCATGCCCGCCGTCGAGATGTCGTGGATCACCAGGTTCGCGTCGGCATCGCCGGACGTGCCAGGCAGTTCCAGGCGAATGCGCCAGCGCGCGGCGCCGCGCCTGTTGTCGGTTTCCGGTGGCTGATCGACGATCGCTGAAATGGGCATCGATCGACTATTCGCATGGGCGGGTTTCCGGAACGTTAACAGGATGGTCCCGACCCGTTCGCGCCACGCGATGGCCCGAGCCGCCGTTGACTGTAACAGATGTTTGGTATAGACCCTGGTCACGCTTTCAGGAGAGCCCCATGTTCAGCTATGTACCGCCGATCGACGATTATCGCTTCCTGTTGACGGAGGTGCTCGGCTTCGACCGGGCGATGGCGGACATGGGGAAGGAGGTCGATGCCGATCTGGCGGCGGCCGTGCTGGAGGAAGCGGGGCGCATGTGCGCCGACCGGCTGCACCCGCTCAATCGTCATGGCGATGAGGAGGGGAGCCTCCTCGTCGACGGGCTGGTGAAGACGCCGGAGGGCTTTGCCGACGCCTGGCGCGATTTCGCGGCGGCGGGCTGGGCGTCGCTGTCGGCGGACCCGGCATATGGCGGGCAGGGATTGCCGTTCATCCTCCAGCTTTGGCTGGACGAGATGCTCGCCGCGACGAACCTGTCCTTCGGCCTGTTTCCCGGCCTGACGCGCGGCGCGTGCGAGGCGATCATGGCCCATGCCAGCGATTTCCTGAAGGCCACCTATCTGCCGCCGATGGTGAGCGGCGAATGGACCGGCGCCATGGCGCTCACGGAAAGTGGCGCGGGCACCGACCTTGCCCTGCTGAAGACCAAGGCGGCGCCCGATGCCGACGGCAGCTATGCCATCACGGGGCAAAAGATCTTCATTTCCTCGGGCGATCATGATTTCGGCGGCAATATCGTCCATCTGGTGCTGGCGCGCCTGCCCGATGCGCCTGCGGGGGTGAAAGGCATCAGCCTGTTCCTGGTGCCTAAATATCTGCCCGATGCCGATGGCGGCTTCACGATCCGCAACAGCATGTCGGTCGGCGCGCTGGAGAAGAAGATGGGCATCCATGCCCAGCCGACCTGCGTGATGAATTATGACGGCGCGACCGGCTGGCTGGTGGGGGAGCCGCACAAGGGGCTGGCCGCGATGTTCACCATGATGAACGCCGAGCGGCTGATGGTCGGCATCCAGGGCCTGGGCATCGCCGGGGCATCCTACCAGCAGGCGGCCGGCTATGCGAAGGAGCGACTCCAGGGCCGCAGCGCCGACGGAGCGCGAGGCCCCGTCACGATCATCGAGCATGCCGATGTGCGGCGCATGCTGCTCAATATCCGCGCCTTCGTGGAGGCCGGGCGCGCGCTGGCCGGGTGGACCGCGTTGCAGCTTGACCGGGCGCATCACCATCCCGATGCGGCCGAACGAGCCAGGGCGGACGCGCTCGTCGCGCTGCTGACCCCGGTGGTGAAGGCGGCCTTCACCGATTTCGGCTTCGAAAGCGCGGTGCAGGCGCAGCAGGTGTTCGGCGGGCACGGCTACATCCGCGAATGGGGCATGGAGCAATATGTCCGCGACGCCCGCATCGCCCAGATCTACGAGGGCACCAACGGCGTGCAGGCGATGGACCTGGTCGGGCGCAAGCTCCCCATGGCGGGCGGCGCGGTGGTGGAGGGCTTTTTCGCCCTCGTCGAAACGGATCTGGCCGCTGCCGAGGGCTTGAACATCGCCGCGAAGACGCGGGAGGCGCTTGCCTTGCTGCGCGGGGTGACGGCCTCGTTGCGCGGCGCGGGGACCGAAGCGGCCGGGGCTGCGGCGGTCGATTATCTGCGCCTCTTCGCGCTGGTGTCCATGGGCTGGATGTGGACGCGGATGGCCGCCGCCGCGCAGGGCGACGCGCCGCTGCACGGCGCGAAGCGCGCCGTGGCGGACTATTTCGCCCAGCGGATGCTGCCGCAGGCCCAGGGGCTGGCGGTCGGCATCGCCGCGGGCGAAGCCGCGATCATGGCGCTCGGCGCCGAAGCCTTCTGAAAGGACCGACATGGCTGTAGAGAAGAGGAGGGAAGGCGAGACCATCGTCCTGCGCCTGTCCAACGGGCCGGTAAACGCCCTTTCCGCCGGCAACGGCTTTGTCGACCAGATAGCGGCGGCGGTCGACGAGGCGGCGGGCGATCCCGCATGCCGCGTCATCGTCATCGCAGGCGCGGGCCGGATGTTCTGCGGCGGCGCGGACATCGGCGATTTCGATGGCGCTCCGACGCAGGTCAGCCGCGTGCGGGACGTGATCGCGGCGGTCGAGGCCTGCGAGAAGCCGGTGATCATGGCGATCCATGGCATGGCTTTGGGCGGCGGCCTGGAACTCGCCATGGCGGGTCATTATCGCATCGCGCAGGCGGGCAGTCGCCTTGGCCTGCCGGAGGTGACGCTGGGCCTGTTGCCCGGCGCCGGGGGAACGCAGCGTCTGCCTCGGCTGATCGGGGCGGGCGCGGCGCTCGACATGATGCTGTCGGGCAAGCCCGTGACGGCGGAGCAGGCGGCCTCATCCGGACTGGTCGATCGGTTGGTCGACGGCGACGTGGTGGAGGCGGCGCTGGAAGTGGCGCGTGGCGCCCCCCCGCTGCGCCGCACGGGCGCTCTGCCGGTGCCTGTCGATCTTGCCGAAGCCGTCGATGCGCGCCGGGCAAAGCTGCGCGCCGGATTGAGCCAGGCGCCTGCCCGGATCGTCGATTGCGTGGCGGCGCTGTCGGACGATCTGGCCGCCGGCCTGGCCCTGGAGGCGAGGCTGTTCGGGGAACTGATGCGATCCGAAGCCTCCCGCGGCCTGCGGCACGCCTTTTTCGGGGAACGAACCGTGGCGCGCATTCCCGGACTGGCGGCGGACGTTCGACCGCGCGACATCCGCCGGGTCGGCGTCGTGGGCGGCGGCCTGATGGGCACCGGCATCGCGCTCGCGCTGCTGAATGCGGGCGTGCCCGTGACGATGGTCGAACTGCGGGCCGAGGCGCTGTCCAAGGCGGAGGCCACCATTCGCAAGACGATCCAGCGCGATGTGGAGAAGGGCAGGATCGGCCAGGATGCGGCCGATGCGCGCATGGCCGCCTTCACGCCCGCCACGGAGCTGGAGGCCCTCGCCGAAGCGGACCTGGTGATCGAGGCGGTGTTCGAGGACATGGGCGTCAAGAAGCAGGTCTTCTCCGCGCTCGACGCGATAACCCGGCCGGACGCGATTTTGGCGAGCAACACCTCGACGCTGGACCTGGACGCCATCGCCGCGCTGGTGGCCGATCCCTCGCGGGTCGTGGGCCTGCATTTCTTCTCGCCCGCCAATATTATGCGGCTGCTGGAGGTGGTGCGCGGCGGGGAAACGGCGCCGGACGTGCTCGCGACCGCGATGGCGCTGGGCAAGCGGATCGGCAAAGTGGGCGTGGTGTCGGGCGTGTGCGACGGCTTCATCGGCAATCGCATGTTCGAGGAATATCTGCGCCAGGTCTATTTCTTGCTGGAGGAAGGCGCGCTGCCGCAGCAGATCGATGCTGCGATGGAGCGCTGGGGCATGGCGATGGGCCCATGCCGGACCATGGATCTGGCCGGGCACGATATTGGCTGGGCGATCCGCAAGCGCCGCGCTGTGGAGCAGTCCGACCGCCCCTATTCCGGAGTGATCGACCGCATCTGCGAACTGGGCCGGTTCGGGCAGAAGAGTGGAAAGGGCATCTACGTCTATCCGGATGGCCGCACTGCGCAGCCTGATCCGGAAATCACCCGGCTGGTCGAGGATTATTCGGCGGAGATCGGCCTTCAGCGGCGCGCGATCGGCGATGAGGAGATCGTCGGCCGCTGCCTGCTCGCCCTGGTCAACGAAGGCGCCCATATCCTGGAAGAGGGGATCGCCTATCGCCCGGTCGACATCGACATGATCTACCTCCATGGCTATGGCTTCGGCCGCGAACGGGGCGGGCCGAT
The DNA here is from genome assembly GCF_000445085.1 of Sphingobium sp. HDIP04. NCBI lineage: Bacteria > Pseudomonadati > Pseudomonadota > Alphaproteobacteria > Sphingomonadales > Sphingobiaceae > Sphingobium > Sphingobium sp. HDIP04. The sequence goes on from NZ_ATDO01000102.1 coordinate 22,668, forward strand.
GTTCCAGGCGGACCTGATGGGCCTGCCCGCGGTGCTGGACCGGCTGCGCGCCCTTGCCGCCGGCCGCAACGGTTGGGCATGGACTCCCGCCCCGCTGATCGAGCGGCTCGCCGCCATCGGCGGGGGCTTCGGGGATCTCGATTTTCAGGATGGGAACGCCCAATGACGAATGTCTTTACCGTATCGGCGGCGCGGACCGCCATGGGCTGAATCCCCACACACCCTGGCGCAGCCGCTCCGCCAGGCTGGTGAAGGGCTTGGCCAGCAGTTCGACGCCGCTGTCCGGCCGCCCGTCGCGCACGAGCACCTCCTTGGCGTAACCCGATGCGTAGAGGATGCGCAGCCGCGACTGCCGGGCGCGCGCGTCGTCGTCATCTCGACCGCCAAAATCGCTTCCGATGGGCGTATCCGCTACTTTGCACCCGGTTTGCGTGAAGTCGTGGCTCCTGCGCGGCAGTCGGCGACCGGCGGCGCATCTCTGCAAGGGTCCATGCGTTCAGGGCGGAAGAAGGAGAGAATCATGGCAGACCTGAGCGCGATCAAGGAACATATGGACATTATCGGCGCCGACGGCGTGCATGTCGGCACGGTCGACAAGGTGGAAGGCGACCGGATCAAGATGGTCAAGGCCGACAGCGGATCGCATGGGGACCATCATCATTTCATCGCCGGTGGACTGGTCGCGGCGGTGGAAGGCAATCAGGTCCGGCTTTCCGCCGAGGGCGCCGCGGCGGTCCTCCTGGAGGAAGAGGAAGGCGGTCAGGCGATCATGGACGATGACGACTGACGCGGGCCGCAGCAACGGAGAATCGTCATGGCTGGAAATTCGCCCGGCGACCATCGGGCCGAAGTGGCGAACATGACCGACGAGGAACTCATCGATAGCTGGGAAACGGCGTCGGACAAGGAGACGGAGAACCTGTCCCCCTTCCTTCGGGCCGTGGTCGAGGAAATGGACCGGCGCAGGATCGCCTTTTCCCGCGATCAAGGAGGCGCGTAATGGCCGGGCCGCTCGGCAAAGGCGATGCCGTGACGTGGAAAAGCCGTGGCGGAGAGGCCCGTGGCAAGGTGGTGAAGAAGGTTACCGGAACGACCCGGATCAAGGGTCACAAGGTCGCCGCCACGCCGGACGATCCCCAGTTCATTGTGGAAACCGACGCGGGCAAGCGGGCCGCGCACAAGCCCGAAGCGCTCAGGAAGCGGTGAGCGGGGCATGAGGCGGCCTCAATAGCCGACGGCATAGCCCATGCGGCGGGGGTCCGCCCCGCCCATGCGCGCGCCCGACGGGGCGACCGATATGCCCTGGACGCTGCCGATGGCATAGGGCCCCACCTTCTCGATCCGGTGGCCCATGGCGGCCAGCCCTTGCAGCACGGGATCGGGGAAGCGCCCCTCCGCCTGCACGGTGACGGCGGCGCCAGGCCGGTAGAAATTCGGATCGGCATCCAGCGCGAAGCGCGGCGCCTCTATGGCTGCTTGGATCGGCATGCCGCGATCGACGATGTTGACCAGGAACTGGAACTGCGTCTGGCCGATCGTCTCCCCGCCGGGCGATCCGAACACCAGATGCAACCGGCCCTTGTCGAGCAAGATGGTGGGGCCGTTGCCCAACAGCGCCACCTTGCCGGGCGCGACCTTGTTGGGGTGGCCGTCATAGGGCGCGGTGGACCCCAGCCTCAGCCCGTTGTTGAAGAGGATGCCCGTATTGCCCATCACCAGGAAAGTGCCGAATCCGCCGCCGATGGTGGTGGTGACGGCGATAGCGTTGCCGTCCGCATCGACGGCGGACAGGCTGGTCGTGTCGCCGCCCCGCGTGCGGTCGTCGCCCCGCGCCGCAAAGCGCGGCCGCGCCCGTTCCAGCGCTGCCGCCTGGTCGAAGGCCGCGGCATTGCCGCCCTCCGGATAGAGGCCTGCGCGGGCCGGATCGATCAGCTTGCGCCGTTCCGCCGCGAAGCGCTTGGAAAGCAGGCCCTCGACCGGCGTCTGCGCGAAGCGGGGATCGGAGGCGTAGCGATAGACGTCGGCCTTGGCCACCTTGATCGCCTCGATCAGCAAATGGGCGAGTTGCGGGCCGTCCGCCGGCAGGGCGGCAAGGTCGAACCCCTCGACCAGATTGAGCTGCTCGCACAACTCCAGCCCGGTGCGGGAGGTCAGTGGACTGCTGTAGACGTCCAGCCCGCGATAATGGGTGCTGACAGGGTCGCTCCAGCGCGGCCGATAGGCCTTGAGATCGTCGAAGCGCAGCCAGCCGCCGGTTTCGGTCGAAAAGCGCGCGAATTCCCGCGCAATGGGGCCGGTGTAGAAATAGTCGTAGGCGGCCTGCAGGGCGCGATCCCGGTCGGCGCCGCCCTTCAGCGCCGCGGTTTCGGCATCGGCCAGCGCCTGGAAAGTGCGGGCGAGATCGGGGTTGCGGAAGGTGGAGCGGGGCGCCGGCGGCTGTCCGTCCGGCAGGAACAGGGCGGCGCTGGTCGGATAGAGGCTGATCGTCTTTTGCGCCCGGCCGATGAACAGGGCGATGGACGGATCGAGCGGATGGCCGTCGCGGGCATAGCCGATCGCCGGTTCCAGCAAGGTGGCGAGCGGCAGCCTGCCGAAGCGCCGGGCCAAGGCGATCCAGCCGCCGAAGGCGCCGGGCACGGTCAGCGCCCTGGGGCCATGGTCGAGCGCCTTGGGATCGACCCGAGGATCCAGCAGGCGCGGCGCGCCGCCCGTGAAAGCGAGCGAATGGACCTTGCCAGCCTTGCGGTCCAGACAGGTGGCGAAGCCGTTGCCGCCTGCGCTGGATGCCCAGGGTTCGACGACGTTCATCACCGCCATTGCGGCGACCACCGCGTCGGCCGCGCTGCCGCCCTGCATCAGCATGCGGGTTCCGGCCATGGCGGCCAGAGGGTGGCCGGCGGTGACGCCGCCATGCGGCATCGGCACTTCGATGCGATGCGCCGCGACGCTCGTTCCGCCGGAACGGGGCGCATCCGGGGCGCGGGCGCCCGATTGCGCGCCGGCGGTGGACGCAATGCCGGCGAGGGCCAGGCCCGAAAGGCCGGCGGCAAGCAATTCCCGACGGTCGAGCGCTTCCGGGCGCCGGGGCTTATCGGGAGCGGCCATGGGTCAACCTTCGGTCCTGCTGACAAGGGAAAAGGGGATGCGGCGCCCAGGGCCGGACGCCGCATCCCCACGCATCAAAAGGACTTCTTGATGCTGGTGTACCAGTAGCGCGCCTGCGGCTGGTAGAGGTTCGACAGATAGCCGGTCGATGCCAGCGGCGGATCCTTGTCGAAGATGTTGCGCGCGCCGATCTGGATGCTGGTGTCGTTGAGCGGCCCGCCATTCTTGAACGTATATTGGGCATAGAGATTGACGGTCGTCTGCCCCTTCACGATCCAGGGATTGGTCGAGGCATCGCGTACCGCATTTTCATAGACGCTGTCGATGAACTGCGTGAAGGCGCCGATCTTCACCGGCCCCAGCGTCCAGTCCAGCGTCGCGGCGATCCGCCAACGGGGCTGGCCGTCGCGGCCGACGACATCGCCGCCGCCCTGGATCGGCACGCCCGCATTGACCAGGCCCGCCGAGCGCCCGTCGATCACCGCCGTCACCCCGGCCGGGGCGTCGACATAATAGCTGATCAGGCGCGATGCGTTGACGTTGAGCGAGAAGGTGCCGATGGCTGCGGTCGGCAGCAGATAGTCGAGGTTGAAATCGATGCCCTGCACCGTCACCGGCAGAAGGTTCTCGAAATTGGCGACGACATAGAGCAGCTCGCCCACCGGAGCGAGGCCGGTGCCCGCCACCAGCGCGGCATCGTCCGCCGTCGGGTCGCGCCGCACGACATTGGGGTTGGTGCTGCCCTGGACGCGCCGCAGATAGTCGAGGTTGAGGCCGTTCTGATAGTCGAGCAGGCCGACCACATTCTTCTGCTTGATGCGCCAGCGGTCGACGGTGAACGTCACCTTGCCCCATCCGTCGCCCAGCGGCGGGGAGAAGACCGCGCCGAAGCTCCAGCTTTCCGATTCCTCCGGCTTCAGATTGGGATTGCCGCCGCTGCGCCGCAGGACGGAGATGCTGCGGTTGCACTGGGAGAAGTTGGCGATCCGCCCGGCGCGCAGGTCCGCCTCGCACAGCACATAGTCGATGCCGGTGTTCACGCGGTCCAGCGTGGAGGTGTTGATGACCTCCAGGTTGGGGGCGCGGAAACCCTGCGACCAGGAACCGCGCAGGCGCATGCCCTCCAGCAGTTCCCAGCTTCCCGCGATCTTCGGCTTCGCGACCGACCCGACGTCGCTATAGTCTTCATAGCGTCCGGCGATCTGGAAATCGAGGCTGCGGAAGAAGGGAACCTCCATCTCCGGGCTGAAGATGGGGATGGCGAGTTCCGCATAGGCCGACTTCACGTTGCGCTTGCCGCGCACGTCCGGGCTGGGACTGGCGCCGCCCAGGTCGGAACCGTAGAAGATGCCGGTGACGGCGTCCGTATAGGTCGTGTCGACTCCGCGAATGCCGCCCTGATAGGGGGAACGATTGTCATGATAGGTTTCGCGGCGATATTCGACGCCCGCCGCGATGCCGATGCTGTTGTCCGCCCACAGGCCCAGCAGATTGGCGTTGGAGACCTTGAAGTCCCACAGGGCCAGCGACGTGCGCGTCTTGCGCGTCGCCTTGATGCGGAAGCTGTCGATGGTCGCATCGCTGTTGGGCGTGCAATCCCCGATGGACGGCCGGTCGACGCAGCCGCCGTTGAAGGGGTTGTAGGCGTCGGGCGTGGTGCGGTTGATCGCGGCCTGCAACAGGGTGTTGGAGAAGTTCTCCTGCGTGTCCGCGGCGGTCGCCCAGGTGTAGAGGCCGGCCGTATCCCAGTCCCAATCCCCGATCTGGCCCTTCAGGCCGCCCAGGAAGCGATACTGATAGTTGGTCACGTCGACCTTGCGCGATCCCACGTCGACATAGTTGAGCGAGGTGATCTGCACCGGCAGGCCCGACGCCGGAACGACGGCGGTGCTGAGGCCGGGCAGGCGGTTGGGCGAGCCGACCGGGCCGAGCGGGTTCCAATAGGCATTGGCGGCGACGGTGATCGGAATGTTCGCCAGCGAACCCGGCGCGCCGATGATCGCCTGCGTCTTGCCCCGATAGAAGCCGGCTTCGCCATAGAGGGTCAGGCTGTCGGTCAGGTCGAAATGACCGTTGGCGAACAGGTTGATGCGCTTGATCGAAGGCTGGGTGGTCAGATCGCTGAACGTCGCCGGCGAATTGAAGCGAAGGTTGCTGTCGACCGTCGCCATCTCCGTCGCGCCGTTGCCGTCGTCATAGCAGGTGCCCGTGGTGCCCGACGGGATGCGGCATCCGCTGTTGGTGCTGGGCTGGATGTGGAACTGGCTGGAACTGTTGGTGAAGGCGGTGCCGTTGCTGGTGATGGTCCGGTTGAGGAAAGTGCCGTTGGCGGCGGGGCTCAGCGCGCGGAACGTGCCCCATGGCGTGCTGGTGCTGGTGCCGTTGAACGCCGAGACATTGGCGAAGGACGTGCCCGCCACATAGCCGCGCCGGTCGACATTGGCGGTATAGTCCTGGTCGCTCAGATATAGTTTCGACTTCTGCGCATATCCGGCGAACAGGGTTATGTTGCCGCGCCCTTCGCTAAAGTCCTTGCCGATCAGTCCGTTGACTGTGAACTCGCGAAGATTGGTACCTTCCGCTCCGCCATATTGGGCGTCGAACTTCGCGCCGTCGAAATCGGAATTGAGGACATTGTTGACGACGCCCGCGACTGCGTCGGACCCGTAAAGCGCCGCTGCGCCGTCGCGCAGCACTTCCACGCGGGCGATGTTGCCGACGGGAATGGTGTTGGCGTTATAGCCGAAGGTGGGAACGCCGGAATCGATGACGCCCGAAATCGCCTGCGACGTCGGGTGCAGCACGGTGCGGCGGCCGTTGATCAGCAGCAGCGTGTTGCCCTGGCCCAGGCCGCGCAGCGACACGGTGGAAACGTCGCCGCGCGCAGCGTTCGCATTGCCGCCGCCCAGCACCTGCTCGTTGAAGGTGACGCCGCCCAGTTGCGGGATGGACCGGAACAGGTCCGCGCCGGAAACCGCGGCCACCGCCTCGATCTGCTGTTCGCCCACGACGTTGACAGGCAGGGCGCCGGTCGTGTTAGCGCCCCTGATCTGGGAACCGATGACGACGATCTCGGCGCCTTTGTCCGCTTCGTCCTGCGGTGCGGCGTCGGTCTGCGCATAGAGCGCGCCGGTCGTCATCGCCCAGATACTGGCTCCCGCCAGTATCGATATGCTGTTTCTTCTCACCCTCATCTTGCTGTTCCCCTGTGAAGAAATCCCTTGTCGCCGATCTCCCCGGCCGAAGGACTTTGCGCGATGTCAGTTATCGGGCAGGTGCGCGCCGATGAATCCCGTGCACGACTGGCGTTTGTTCTTGGAAATTGGGTATTGGCCCAGACTGTGCATTCGCGGATCCCCCGACAACTGGAGTTCCGGCATCATCCCCGCATGGGCCTATATCGCCTCCGGCTCCCCGCCGGCAGCATGGGTCGACGGGCGAAGCGCCCACTCCTGCGCCCGTTCAACTTGGTAGAACTGATGAGATCATGATTTCCGCCATGTTGGGATGAATATTTTTTTAAATCCATGAAATCTCGTCAAGGATAGCGGAAAGCGGGATCACTCTCGTTACAGGGAAAAAGACCGGCAGGGCAGATGCTTGCTTTCCCTCGGGTAGCGCTGACTATGCCGATTACAGGGGATCTTCGTTCATGACCGAGACTGCAAGGCAGGGATTGAGCCGCCGCGACTTTGCGGCATTGGCCGTCGGGGGCGTCGTCCTCGCCCAATCGCCCGCTTCCGCGCAGGATGCCGCTCCCGCCGCCAAGGCGCCGCTGGAACCGACCCGGCTGGTCAGCGCGGGGGAAACGCTGCGGCCCGAAATCGTCGGCAATTTCGGCATCGTCGCCGCCGGACGCCATTATGCGGTGGCGGCGGGGACGCGCATGCTGATGGCGGGCGGCAACGCCACCGACGCGGGCGTTGCGGCGGTGTTCGCGGCGGCGGTGACGGAAATCTCCCATTTCGGCTTCGGCGGCGAAGCGCCCACCATCATCTACGACGCGAAGACGAAGAAAGTCTCGACGGTGAACGGGCAGGGGGTCGCCCCCGCGCTCGCCACGCCGGACAAGTTCGCCAAGGCGGGCGTCATCCCCGGCAACGGTCCCAATGGCGGCACCGTCCCCGCCATGGTCGACGCCATGGCCCTCGCGCTGCAACTCAACGGCACGATGACGCTGGACCAGGTTCTGCAACCCGCCATCGAACTGGCGGACGGTTTCGTCATGTATAATTTCCTGGCCGAAGTCTTCGCCAGCCAGAAAAAGGCGACATCCAAATGGAAGGACGCCTACGACACTTATTATCCGGGCGGAACATTGCCGAAGGTCGGCGAAATCTTCCGCCAGCCCAATCTCGCCAAGACCATCCGCATCATCGCCGAAGCGGACCGCGCCACATATAAGAAAACAAAGGACCGCAAGGCCGCGATCCAGGCCGGACGGGACGCCTTCTACCGGGGCGACATCGCCCGCCGCATCGGCGCGGCGATGGAGCGCGACGGCGGCCTGATGCGCTACGAAGACCTCGCCGGTTACAGGGGCAGGGTGGAAACCCCGGCCATGACCAGCGTCTTCGGCTATGAAGTCTACAAGGCCGGTTTCTGGAGCCAGGGCCCGGCCATGCTGATGGCGCTCAACATAGCGGAGGCGGCGGGCATCGCGCGGATGGAGCCGGGGTCCGCCCCCTATCTCCACACCGTCGCGGAATCGATCAAGCTCGCCTTCGACGACCGCAACGCCTATTTCGGCGACCCCGACTTCGCGACCGTGCCGATGAAGGGCCTGCTGTCGAAGGACTATGCGGCGCAGCGGGCCAAACAAATCGGCCCGAAAGCCTCGCTGGAGCATCGCTATGGCGACCCTTGGGCGTTCGAGGGCAGGGCGCGCACCACCCCCGCCTTCACCCCCCATATGCTGAAGGCTCCGCCGCGTCCCACCGCCGACACCACCGCCATCGAAGTGGTGGACAAGGACGGCAATCTGTTCAGCGCCACGCCCAGTTCCGGCTGGCTGCTCGGCGGGGCCTATATTGCGGGCGACACCGGCGTGCCGATGAGCAATCGCCTGACCGTTTTCGACCTCGATCCGGAAAGCCCCAATGTCCTCGCGCCGGGCAAGCGGCCGCGCACGACGCTCTCCCCCTCCATGGTGCTGAAGGACGGCGCGCCCTATCTGGCCATCGGCACGCCGGGCGGCGACAATCAGGACCAGCAGATCATGAACGTGCTGCTGCGCGTGCTGGCCTTCGACCAGCCGCTCCAGGCCGCGATCGAGGCGCCCCGCATCAACAGCAACCATTTCCACGCCTCCTTCGCGATCAAGAAGGATGAGCCGGGCGTGCTCGAAATAGAAAATCGCGTGCCGCAGGAGGTCCGCGACGATCTCGCCGCGCGCGGGCACAAGCTCGACGTGCTGGGGCCGTTCGCCGTCTCCACGGGCATCGTCGCGGCGGGCGTCGTGCCCGGCAGCTTCACCTTGCGCGGCGGCGCGGACGTCCGCCGCGAACGCTATGTATTCGGTTGGTAAAAGGGCATTTCGATGATCTCCCATATGAAGCTGTTGTCCGTCGCCCTGCTGTCCGCCTGCGCCGCGCAGGCTCTTGCCCAGCCCGCCAATCTGGCCCAGCCCGCCAACCTGCCCCCGCCCGGCGGCGAAAAACCCATCGCCTTCGACGTGCATGAGGGCACGTCCATGGCCGTCTCCGTCTCGCCCGACGGCAAATGGCTGGCGGTCGACCTTCAGGGCAGCCTGTGGATCATCCCGGCGAAGGGCGGCAAGGCGAAGCGCATCACCGACTATTTCAACGACGCCCGCCAGCCCGTCTGGTCGCCGGACGGATCGCGCCTCGCCTATTTCGCCTATCGCGACGGCGGCTACGACCTCTGGACGATCAAGCCCGACGGCAGCGACATGCGCAAGCTGACGCAGGGCGCGTGGGACGACCGCGAACCCGCCTGGTCGCCGGACGGCAGGACCATCGCCTTCTCCTCCGACCGCAGCGGCAATTACGACATCTGGACGCTGGACGTCGCCAGCGGCGCGGTGAAGCAGGTCAGCAGCAACGGGCGCGAAGACCGCATGCCAAGCTGGTCCCCCGACGGCGCGAGCATCGCCTATGCCGGGATCGACGGCGGAAAGACCGCGCTCTATGCAACGACCGTGGCCGACGGCAAGGAAAGCCTGCTGCAGCAGGTGGCGGGCAGGGTCGACGCCCCCTCCTACGGCCCCACCGGCCAACTGGCCTATGTCGTCCAGGACGCCAAGGGCAGCCATCTCGAAGTCGACGGCAAGTCCGTCAGCGCCGCCGAAAATGTCTTCCCCTTCCGCATCAGCTGGGGGAAGGGCGGCTATTATTACGTCTCCGACGGCAAGATCCGATATCGCAGCGGCGCGCGCCTCTCCACCATCGACTTCGCCGCCACGCTGGAGGCGGTGAAGCCCAGCTACGCCCGCGCCAAGCGCGACTGGGATAGCACCGCCCCGCGCAAGGCATTGGGCATCGTCCACCCCACCATCTCGCCCGACGGCAGCCGCATCGCCTTCGTCGCCTTGGGCGATCTCTACCTCATGTCCTCGAAGGGCGGCGCGCCCGAAAACCTCACCAAGGACGTCGCGCTGGACGCCGACCCGGCCTGGTCGCCGGACGGCCAGAGCATCGCCTACACGTCCGACAAGGGCGGCGGCCTGCCGCAATTGTGGATACGCGACCTCAAGACCGGCAAGGACCGCAAGCTCACCAGCATCGACACCCAGCCTCTGGGCGCCGCATGGTCCCCCGACGGCAGCCGCATCGCCTTCCTGGATGTCGACGGCCGCTGGGGCGTCGCGGGCGTCTGCGTCGTCGATGTCGCGACCGGAAAGATAACGCGCCTCCAGGCCTCGCTCGGCCAACCCGGCAGTCCCACCTGGTCGCCCGACGGCAAATATGTCGCCATCGCGCTCTCCTACAAATATTCCAACAGCTTCCGGGAGGGCACGAACCAGATCTACGTCATCCCCGCGGACGGCAAGGGCGAACCCTTCTGGCAGATACCGCAGGCCAATGCCGGCACCGACACGCGCGGCGGCGGCGGCCCCGCCTGGTCGCCCGACGGCACGAAGATGGCCGCGATCTACGAAGGCCTGCTGAAGATCTGGCCAGTGGAAGCGGACGGCAAGCCGATGGGTCCGCCGCGCAGCTACACCTCCGAAATCGCCTATTTCCCGACCTGGACCGCCGACAGCCGCACCATCCTCTACCAGTCGTCCGACAAGCTGAAGACCATCGACACCGAAACCGGCGTCATCCGCGAAATCCCCGTCGACCTCAGCTACCGCCTCGCCATTCCCACCGGCCGGACGGTGATCCATGTCAGCAATCTCATCGACTCCGTCCGCGATGAGACCCAGCATGACAAGGACATCGTGATCGAGGGCAACCGCATCGCCGCGATCCGCAACCACGACCCGGCGCTGCACAAAGCGGACCGCTTCATCGACGGCACCGGCCTCACCGCCATTCCGGGCCTGATCGAACATCACGCCCATCTGCAAAAGGATTTCGGCGGCAATCTGGAACGCGCCTGGCTGGCCTATGGCATCACCACCGTCCGCGATCCGGGCAACCAGGTCTATGACGCCGTGGAGGACCGCGAAGCCGCCGAAGCGGGCGTCCGCCCATCCCCGCGCCTCTACATCAACGGCCCGCTGCTCGAATGGCAGCGCGTCTATTACAAGATGGGCGTCGCCGTCTCCGGCCCCGCCCATCTGGAGCGGGAACTGGAGCGCGCCCGCCTGCTCAAATATGACATATTGAAAAGCTATGTCCGCATGCCCGACATCTACCAGCGCCGCATCGTGGAGGCCGCGCACCAGATGGGCGTGCCCGTCACCGGCCATGAAATCTTCCCCGCCGCCTATACCGGCGTCGACGCGACCGAGCATCTGGGCGCGACCAGCCGCCGCGGCTATTCGCCCAAGCAGGGTCCGATGGGCATGGCCTATGAGGATGTCATCCAGCTTTTCGGCAGGAGCGGCCGCACGCTGACGCCCACCAATTTCGGCGCGCTGACCGGCTATCTGGAAAAATACCCCTCCTATCGCGACGATCCGCGCCTCAACCTCTATCCGATCTGGGCGCGCAAGACCGTGACGGAAAGCGATCCCTTGGCTGCCCTGCTGCGCCCCCTGATCGCGGGCAGCCTGACAAGCCTCAAGAAACTCTATGACGCAGGCACGCTGGTTGCGGCGGGCACCGACACGATGATCGCGACCAACCTGCATGCGGAGCTTTCCTCCTATGTCGACGCCGGGCTGACCCCCTTCCAGGCGCTCCAGACCGCCACGGTCAACTCGGCCAAATCGCTCAATCTGGACGCGGGCACGCTGGAGGCCGGCAAGCTGGCCGACATCACCCTGCTGGAGGGCGACCCCCGCGAAAATATCGCCAACACCTTCAACGTCAGGAAAGTGATCGCCAACGGCCAATATTATGACGTGGCGGAACTGATCGCCGCCGGACAGGAAAGCGGGAAATAACAGAGCAATAAAGACATGGCGGATTTTCCCCTCCGCCTCGTTCTCCCGAACATAAGCATCGACATTGCCAGAGTTTGCCCTGTTCAAGTTGAAGCTCAACCTGAAACATGCTTCAACTCGACAGGCCAGGCTCCAAAACAGGGAGCGTTCATGGCCAATCCGTCATCGTTCAGGCTTTCTCTCGCGGGCATCATGGCCGCCGCCATCCTGTCCTCGACGGCCCATGCCGCGCCGGTCGAACATAAACAGGCCCCCGGCGCAATGATCGCCAGCGCCGCCGTGGTCCCGCCCGGCAGCACCCTCTATTTCCTCTCCGGCGCGACCGGATCGCCCATCGACCCCAAGGACATGGAAAGCCCCGACGCCTTCGGCGACACCGAAGCGCAGGCCCTGTCCATCTTCACGAAGATGAAGGCGCAACTCGCCGAACTCGGCCTCACCATGGGCGACGTGGTGAAGCTGACCGTCTTCCTGGTCGGCGATCCCAAGCTGGGCGGAAAGATGGACCGCGACGGCATGACCCGCGCCTATAAAAAATTCTTCGGCACGGCGGAACAGCCCAACCTGCCGACGCGGTCGGCCTTCCAGATCGCGGGCCTGGCCCGGCCGCAACAGTTGATCGAGATTGAGGCGATCGCCGCCAAGGGCAACTGACCTATCCGCTGCCAACCGAACGCGCTCAGGGGGTATCCATGGACAACAGCACGCAGCCCAGCCGCCGCCAGCTTCTGGGCCTGATTGGCCGCGTCGGCGGCGCGGCGGCCATGTACCAGGCGATGACCGCGCTGGGCCATGCCGCAGAAACCCGGTTCGACGGCCCGCCCGTCCTCTCCGGCGCGAAGCCGGGTGCGTCGGTCGTCGTGCTGGGCGCGGGCCTGGCGGGCATGGTCGCTGCCTATGAACTGGAAAAGGCGGGCTATCAGGTCAAGATACTGGAATTTCAGGATCGCCCCGGCGGCCGCAACTATACGCTGCGCGGCGGCGACAGCTTCACCGAAAGCGACGGCACCGTGCAGAAGGTGCAGTTTGCGCCGGGCAACTACATCAATCCCGGCCCCTGGCGCATCCCCCACCACCATAATTGCCTGCTCCATTATTGCCGCAAATTCGGCGTGGCGATGGAACCGTTCATCCAGCTCAACCATAATGGCTTCATCCATTCCAGCGAAGCCTTTGGCGGCAAGCCCCAACGCTACAAGGCGGTGGCGACCGACTTTCGCGGCCACACCTCCGAACTGCTGGCCAAGGCCGCGAACGCCAAGGCGCTGGACGCCAGCATCAGCGCGGAGGACAAGGAAAAACTGCTGGAGGCGCTGCGCCACTGGGGCGTGCTGGACGCGAACATGGCCTATAGCAGCAGCGTCGCCGTCTCCGCCCAGCGCGGCTACGACCGCCCGCCCGGCGGCGGCGTAGGCGGCGCGCCCACGCCCTCCCAGATCGCAAAACTCGGCGACGTTCTGGACCCTCAGGTCTGGACCGCGATGAGCTTCTATTTCAACTATGTGATGCAGACCACGATGTTCCAGCCGGTCGGCGGCATGGACATGATCGGCAAGGCCTTCGCCCGGCAGGTCGGCAAGCTCATCACCTATAATGCAAAGGTTATGAAAGTCGCCCAGAACGGCAAGGGCGTGACCGTCAGCTATCGCGACGTGCCCAGCGGCCAGGTGAACAAGGTCAGCGCCGACTGGTGCGTCTGCACCATCCCCCTGTCGATCATCAGCCAGGTGGAAATGCAGGTCGGCCCGAAACTGGCGGCGGCGATGAAGGCCGTCCCCTATGCGGGCCAGCTCAAGATGGGCCTGGAATTCAAGCGCCGCTTCTGGGAGGAGGACGACAATATCTATGGCGGCCACAGCTTCACCGACCAGTCCATAGCCCAGCTTTCCTATCCCAACGACCGCTTCTTCTCCAGCGGCCCGGCGGTGCTGCTCGGCGCCTTCGCCCGCGACGCGGGTGCCTTCGAACTGACCGGCATGACCCCGCAGGAACGGATAGAGGCGGCGCTGGCCCAGGGCGAAATCTTCCATCCCCAATATCGCAAGGAATTTTTGAACGGCGTATCCGTCCCCTGGAGCCGCGTCCCCTGGATATTGGGCTGCACCTCCCGCTGGAGCGAGGAGAACAGGGCGGCCCATTACGACAATCTCGTCGCTCTGGACGGCAGCGTGGTGCTGGCGGGCGAACATGCCAGCTATTATGGTGGCTGGATGGAAGGATCGCTGCTCTCCGGCCTCGACGCCATCGCCCGCATCCACCAGAGGACGCAGGCGGCATGACCCCGCGCCGCGCCCTCATCCTGATCCCGCCCCTGTTGGCGCTGCTCGCCGCTCCGGCCCACGGTGACACCCCCGGCGGCGTGCAGGCAAAGAACAAGACGGTCGACGGGGAGAAGGTCTACAAGCAGATCTGCGCCGCCTGCCACATGCCCAACGCCATGGGCAGCGGCGGCGGCGCCATCCCGGCGCTGGCGAAGAACCGGAAACTGGCCGACCCCGCCTATCCCATCGGCATCGTGATGAAGGGCAAGGGCGCGATGCCGCCGATGAACGAGATGCTGTCCCCCGCGCAGGTAGCGGCGGTCATCACCTATGTCCGCACGAATTTCGGCAACGCCTATCCCCAAGCCGTCACGGAAGCGGACGTCAAACGCATCGTCAGGCCCGGCCGAAGCATGGAGTGACAGGAAACCCTGTTCTTTCCCGCGCATGCCGATGCGCGGGCCGGCCTGTAGAGCAGCGACGTCTTCACCGCGAAAACCCTTAGCAATTTCCCCTTAATTGATTCGCTTCCTCGCCTCACATCTAATCGGTTTCGATGAAGTGAAGGGGAAGCCATGCAAGTCGCTGTCCAGTCGAAGCCGCAGGTGAATACTCAATCCTGTCCGCTTGTCGTCGATCTGGACGGCACGCTGATCAAGGGGGACTTGCTGGTCGAATGCCTGATCTCGGCCTTCAACGACAGACCCCGCACCATCTTCTCGTCCTTTCTGCGCACTGGATGGAACAAGGCGGCGATCAAGGCGGAACTGGCGGACAGCCCCGATTTCGATCCCCATTACCTGCCCTATGACGATCAGGTGCTCTTGCTGATCCGCGCGGCGCGGGCGGAGGGAAGGCCGACCTACCTCGCCTCGGCGGCCGATGCCCGGCTGGTGTCGCAGATCGCGGATCATCTCTGCCTGTTCGACGGTTGGTTCGCGTCCGACGGGACGACCAACCTGTCGGGCAGGGCCAAGCGCGACCGGCTGGTCGCGGAATTCGGGGAGGGCGGCTTCGACTATATCGGCAATGCCATGGTCGACGTCCCGGTCTGGGAGCATGCCGCGCAAGGCTATGCCGTGCGCGCGCCCACTGCCGCCTTCCGCCATATGCAGCGCAGGGGCCGTCCGCTCAAGGCTCTGGCGGAGGAAGGGGCCAGCCCCGGGCTCTGGCTGCGTCAGTTGCGCGTCCACCAATATGTGAAGAATGCGCTGGTCTTCGTGCCGCCGCTGATCGGCAATGAGGTCACCCGGCTGGCCCTGCTGCAAAGCCTCTGCGCCTTCGTCGCCTTCTCCCTGATCGCGTCGTCCATCTATATCGTCAACGACATCGTCGACCTGCATGCCGACCGGCGGCACCCCAGCAAGCGCGGCCGTCCGCTCGCCAGCGGGCAGTTGCCGATCGGGGCGTCGCTGATCGTGTCCGGCCTGCTGCTGGCTCTCGGCCTGCTGACGGGAGCGATGGTGTCGCTGCCGCTGCTGGGCGTGCTGTTCGGCTATTTCGCGCTTACCAGCGCCTACAGTTTCGTGCTCAAGCGGAAATTCCTGATCGATGTCCTGGCGCTATCCCTGCTCTACGCCGTGCGGGTGATCGGCGGCAGCGCGGCGACAGGGATCGTCATGTCCGACTGGCTGCTCGCCTTCGCCGTCATGTTCTTCACCAGCCTGGCGCTGATCAAGCGCTACACCGAACTCGCCAAGCGCAAGGACGCCGATCTGGGCGACGCCAGCAACCGCAATTACAAGGTCAGCGACATGACCATGGTGATGTCGATGGCGGTGGCTTCCGCCTATGTCTCCATCACCGTGCTGGCGCTTTATTTCACCTCGCCGGCCGTCAACGGCTCCTATCGCCATCCCGACCTGTTGTGGATCATCTGCCCGATCATGCTCTACTGGGTGGGGCGGATGCTGATGCTGGCGCATCGCCGCCTGATCCACGACGATCCGGTCGTCTTCGCCCTGCGCGATCGCATGAGTTCGGGCATGGTCTGCCTGGTCCTGCTCATCATGTTCGCGGCGCACTGATCCCATCCCCGGAGGAAAACCTTGCCTGCCCAAGCCCTGGCTGAACATCGCGCCGCCGCCGGCCTGCTGTGGCCGCTTCTGGTCCTGACCTGCGTGCTGCTGTCCTCCGGATCGCAGGTGCTGATGAAGATCGGCATGAACGGCGTCCCGGTGCAGAATGCGTTGGCGCGCGGATCGGCGATCGAGATCGCGGCCACCATCGCAACCACCCCCCTGGTGATCGTCGGCATGGCGATGTTCGGCCTCAGCGCCGGGGCGTGGCTGATGGTCCTGTCCCGCATGAACCTGTCGCAGGCCTATCCCTGCGTCGCGCTCGGCATCGTGGTCACCGCCATTTGCGGCTTCTGGCTGCTGGGGGAGGCGATTTCGCCGGCACGCCTGGGCGGCATCGGGCTGATCGTGGCGGGCGTGCTCGTTACGGGGCTGAACTGAGATGGCGGCGACCGCGCTTGGCGCGCCCGCCCGCCGCACCTGGCCGATCGGTGTCAGCCGCGTCGACCTGGTGCTGGTCATCCTGCTCAGCATGACGGCCATGGCGACCTGCCTGTTCAACGGCAAGGCGCTGTCGCCGCAGGTCTATGACACGTTCAACATCTATTTCCAGGCCGATCCGCCCCGCGTCATCTCCAACATGACGGAGCGCTGGAGTCCATGGCAGAACCGCACCGTCGCCCATCCGCTCTTTTCCATAACCGCATTGTCATCGGTCAAGGCGCTCGCCTTGCTCGGCCTGCCGCCGATGCAGGCGATCGGCCTGCTGCTGATGATCGCCGCCGCGGTCAGCGCGGGCGGATTCCATGTGGCGATGCGGCTGATGGGCCTTGTCCCCGCGGCGGCGGCCGGCTTCACCCTCGCATTGGTCGCCAGCGCCGGTTTCCTCCACTGGTATGCCTTTATCGAAACCTATGCATTCAGCGCGACCGGCATCGTGCTGATGCTGATCTTCACCTGTTCGATGCGGGGCCTGCCCCGCGCCGGCTGGATCGTCGCTTCGGCGGCAAGCGTCGCGATGCTGATCACCAATTGGGGCCTGGGGCTGGCGGCTGCCTTCTTCCGCCTGCCGTTCCGCCAGTTTCTGCTGGTCAGCGGGGGCGCCTTCCTGCTGGTGTCGGCGGTCTCGGCGGTCCAGATGAAGCTGTTGCACCGCGCCGCCTTCTGGCTCGACCCGCGCATCATCGCCAAGGAAAAGACCTATGCCGGGCCGAAGATGCATGCCGCCGGCATAGAATGGCGCCCGTTCATCAGCGCGCGCAACGCCCTGGTGATGCCGGGCGTCGTGCCGTCGCCGCAGCGGGACAGGATGGAGACGGAGATCGGCGCTTCGACAGTCGTCACCAACCAGTTCGCGCCGCTCGGCCGGTGGGGCGTGGCAGGTACCGTTGCCGCCGCCGCCTGGCTGGTCCTGCTGGCCGGAGGCGTTGCAGGAACGCTGGCCGATCGGCAGAGGCGGCCCATCGGGCTGGCGCTGGGGCTGTTCCTGGCTTCGAAGATCCTCTTCCACAGCGTCTATGGGGAAATCACCTTCCTCTACGCGGCGGACATCGCGGCTGCGGCGCTGGCTTTCGCGGCGCTGGGATGGTTCTCCCCCTATCGCAAGACAGTCGTCGGCGCGCTGGTCCTCTTCATCGTCGTGGGTTCCATCCATAATGAGCGGCAGTTTCTGACCGCGGCGAAGCTTTCCAACCAGATTGCCCTGGACAAGCAGCATGGCCGCGCATCCGGCATCTGAGTCAAATTCTGAGCCGCTTCGGCAAGGACTGCCGCATGCCCTCTTCGCTATAGAGCCACATCCGGCCCAGACTTCCCACCCGGTCATGAAGGACCAGCGATCCGAACAGGGAGAACAGCATCAGGAAGGGCGTGACCCATAGAAAGGCATGATCCCCCAGCGGCAGGACCGACAGCGGCATGGACAGCGCGGCGATGACCAGCCCATGGCCGAGGTAGATGCTGAGCGTTCGCCGCCCGAAAAAAAGCAGCGGCCGCTTCAGCCACGAAATCCGGTTGAGCAACGGGGCGACGCCGACCGCCTCCATCAGGCCCGCCATGGACAGGCCGATATGCGCGCCGGGATGGCGCGTCAGCATCCAGAGGGCCGTAAAGCCTGCCGCTCCGCCGACGATCAGCATCGCGGCATGGCGCGGCGCCCATTCCGCCAGCGCCCGGCCATACCATGCCCCCCCGATGAAGAAGGGCACATAGAGCAGGCCGTTGCGCCACGGATAATGGGGCAGGTCCGCCGCCGCCTCGGCCGACAGGGCGCAAAGCAGGAAGATTGCCGACAGATGGACCGGACCTCGGAAGCGGGCAATCGCCTTGGCAAGGACCAGATAGATCGCCATCAGCCACAGGAACCATTGTCCGCTGGGCGGGATGATCCACATATAGATGAGCTGCCATTTGGAAAGGCCCAGCGGCTTCAGCCCGTCGGTCGGGTCGAAATAGCGGAAGAACAGCCAGTAGATCACGGTCCACAGGCTGTAGAGCCAGACGAGATTGGCCACCCGGCCGGTCAGCAGCCGGACCCACGACCGGCTGAGCGCCCCGGCGGCGAACAGCCCCGCTATGGCGAAGAACAGCGGCATGCGGATCGGCTTCGCCAGCGCATCGAGCGTGGAAAAGACCGCCCAGCCATGGCCGATGGAAGGGCTCTGTTGCAAAGATTGGCGGCAGTCAGAGGTAGGCTGTCGCTCTGCGCCGATCAGGCGGCTGCTGCGAAATGGTGGTTGAGCATGCCCATGGCCTCCGTCAGCGCCGAGGGCCCAATGCCAAAAGCTCTCTCCACAAGGCGCACCTCGCCCCTGATGCCGGGCTGCAGGCACCAGGGGCGAGCCTGTCCTTTGCGCAGGGCTCGCATGACTTCGAATCCCTTGATCGTGGCATAGGCCGTGGGGATCGATTTGAAACCGCGCACCGGCTTGATCAGTATCTTGAGCTTTCCGTGATCGGCCTCGATCACGTTATTGAGATACTTCACCTGCCGGTGGGCCGTCTCCCGGTCCAGCTTTCCTTCGCGCTTCAATTCGGTGATCGCTGCACCATAGCTCGGCGCTTTGTCGGTATTGAGCGTGGCAGGCTTTTCCCAGTGCTTCAGGCCTCGCAGGGCCTTGCCCAGGAACCGCTTCGCTGCCTTGGCGCTGCGGGTCGGCGACAGGTAGAAATCGATCGTGTCGCCCCGCTTGTCGACTGCCCGGTACAGGTAGGTCCACTTGCCCCGCACCTTGACGTAGGTTTCATCCAGGCGCCAGCTCGGATCAAAGCCACGCCGCCAGAACCAGCGCAGCCGCTTCTCCATCTCCGGGGCGTAGCACTGGACCCAGCGATAGATCGTCGTATGGTCGACCGAAATGCCGCGTTCCGCCAGCATTTCCTCAAGGTCGCGATAGCTGATCGGATAGCGACAATACCAGCGCACCGCCCACAGGATCACATCACCCTGGAAATGGCGCCACTTGAAATCCGTCATCGTTCCGTCCGTCCAATCTCCGCCAAGCATGCTCAAGCTTCACGATTTTTGCAACAGAGCCCGGCGTAGCACCCGTTCGGAAGTCCTGAGATCATAGCCGAGGCTACGGCGAACGGCGAGATAGCGGTCAAGCTGGCTGGCGAGGCTCATTGTGCACCTCCCGCGACGGGCCAGGGCTGGGCAATGGATCGCAAGCCTTCGATCTCAAGCCGGGCGTAGATCATGGTGGAACCGCGCGACCGGTGGCGCAGCATGTCGCCGACCTCGTCGAGTGAAGCGCCACGATTTATGAGTTGCGTGGCAAGGCTGTGGCGTAGAACATGCGATCCCACATAGGGCGTAGCGGGCTTCTGACCGGTCGCATCGAGCGCATCCTTGATGATAGCGTTGACGATCTGGCTATCCTTGAATGGTCGATGCGGAGCGCGCTGGGTGACGAACAGGGTCCGGCAGTCAGTCGGTCCGCGCTCCTCCCTCAGATACCGGCTTAGGGCTTCACCGACCTCGGCGGTGATGGGCACACGGTCATGCACTTTGCCTTTGCCGCGCACAGTCAGTTCGCCTGAACGCCAGTCGATATCGTCGAGTTCGATCCTGGTGATTTCCGGCGCGCGAAGCCCAAGCCGTGCCATGATCAGGAGCATCGCATAATCGCGAACGCCGTGCCGGGGATTTCGGCGAACCCAGTCAAGCACGGCTTCGACGCCTTCGGGCGACAGATGTCGGGGAAGGCGCTTGTCGCGAGCCATCGCTGCTTTGGGCACGCTTAGGGCAAGGTTGGTCGCGGTGACGCCTCGTGCGAACAGGTACTGGAAGAACGTGCGCAGATGCGTCACTGCACTCTTGTCTCGGTATGGCCGCCCCCGCGACAGCAAGTGTTGAACGAACCCGACGGCGTCAACGGGTCGTAAACTGGTCAGGTCGAACATGTCCGCACCAAAGCGGTGGTCCATGAAGCGGTTGGCAAAGCGGAGCGTATGGTGGATGCTGCGCGGACTGAGGCCGCGCTGTTTGGTGAGATAGGTTTCGAAGTCGGCCAGCAGTTCGGCGCGGGCGACCTCAGCGGGAGTCGGTGCAACCGGCTTGGCAACGCATATCTCGATCAGGTGCGCAGCGAATTTGCGCCCCAGGCTGTAAAGGCGGATCGTTCCTGTTCTCTGCGGCTCTGCTGCCCGACCCAGCTTTTCCGCAAGATCGGGCGTCAATGCCGATGGTGCAATGCCAGCCTCATCCATTGCCAGTCCAAATCTGCGGATCAGATTTCGGTATTCTTTGATCGTGGCGTGTTTGTAGTTCGCCTCGGCAAAGCAGCGCATGAAGCTGTCGATGTACGGCTCAATGCAGGTTTTGGTGATTATCGTCATGGTTTTCGTGCTCCATAGGGTTGGAGCGCGATCCGGGCCTTGTCGTCGCCCTGACTGCAAGATTATCAGTTGTGTTGGTTTCAGATATGCGGAGTGGGCATGAAGCAGAAGACCAAGGTTTTGGGTGATGCAGCCGTAAAGGCGTTGATCGAGAAGTACGACTGCCCGGTGCCATTCCACGAAGTGCGCACCCGGCTTCTGGGCAATATCGCAACCCCGGAGCTATCGGCCTCGCCCTTGCAGATGATTCAGGATTTATGGGGCGGTGAGTTGCCCGTGTTCGACAGCGTGGACGAAGCCAACGAATTGATTGGTGCTCTGATCGACGGCCTTTGGAATGGGCTGACCCGGCACCAGAAGCGTAGTCAGCCATTCAGGCTGACACGTGTGTCGATGGACCCAACTGCTGCAAATCTCGGACACTACGGGCTGATCCGTCTTGAGGAACTGGATGGCTTCATCGAAGGTCTGTTCAACGGTCATGATATCATCGATCTACCCGAACGTGCTCATGGCGCGATCGGCCAACTTGCCGAGCTCCGTGCGATGATGGGCGGTATCTGCGAACTCGTGGAACGTGACCCCAATGCGGATGATCGCACCCAGCTTGACACGACATTCAAGCACCTGCGCGAACTGACCAAAATCATGGAGACCGAAATCCACGAGACTGTGCTGGCTTGCACTCGTGCACGGCGACAGATGCTTGAAGGCATTCTCACCGAGAAGCCGACGGTGCATTGATCCAATGTCCGAGGAACGTCTCCGCGAGAAGCTGCGCAAGATCGAAGCTCTCTATGCCGGCGCCACGACCGCCGGCGAGCAAGCCGCCGCAGGTGCCGCTGCGGAACGCATTCGCCGCCAGTTCGCAACGGCCAGCAAACAAGAACGTGCCGAGGAGTTCAAGTTTTCAATTTCTGACCCCTGGTCACGACAGCTCTTCATCGCTCTGTGCCGCCGCTATGGCATCAAGCCATTTCGCTATGCGCGCATGCATCGTCAGACGGTGATTGTTCGCGCGCCAGCGAGTTTCGTTCGGATGACGCTATGGCCAGAGTTCGAGGAACTGAGCCAAGCCCTGACCTCGCATCTGGATGAAATCACGCAGAAGATCATCAGAGAAGAAGTGCACGAAGCCACGCAGGATGCGGAAGAAGTGAGCGAACCGCGTCAGTTGCGCTGAACGTTCCCACATTCCAGCGGATTACCTCCCAGGCACCAGGAATATGCCGAAGCGGCACGTCACCAAATCGCGGAAACACGAGATCCTACGATGCCATGCGGCATAATCCGGGTTACGGCATTATGAACC
>NZ_ATDO01000103.1:0-19068 GCF_000445085.1 Sphingobium sp. HDIP04
CTGATGCAGGGCTGTTTTCCAGTGCTGTCATTGGTGGTGTGGACTCTCAAGCGTGAGGTAAGGGCATCTGGTGAATGCCTTGGCATGTACAGGCGATGAAGGACGTGGCACGCTGCGATAAGCGTGGGGGAGCTGTGAGCAAGCTTTGATCCCGCGATTTCCGAATGGGACAACCCACCTTCACCATTTAAGACTGGTCCAGCTTCTGGCTGGCCCCGTGTTAAATGGGAGAGGTATCACTAAGCTGAATAAAATAGGCTTTGGTGAAGCGAACCCGGAGAACTGAAACATCTCAGTACCCGGAGGAAAAGACATCAACCGAGATTCCGTTAGTAGTGGCGAGCGAACGCGGACCAGGCCAGCGCCTGATATTTAGTTAGCAGAACACTCTGGAAAGTGTGGCCATAGCGGGTGACAGCCCCGTATGCGAAAGCGCAATATCAGGACTTGAGTAGGGCGGAGCACGTGAAACTCTGTCTGAACATGGGGGGACCACCCTCCAAGCCTAAATACTCGTACATGACCGATAGCGAACCAGTACCGTGAGGGAAAGGTGAAAAGCACCCCGATGAGGGGAGTGAAACAGTACCTGAAACCGGATGCCTACAAGCAGTTGGAGGGCTCTTGAAGCCTGACAGCGTACCTCTTGCATAATGGGTCTGTGACTTAGTGTATCATGCAAGCTTAAGCCGTTAGGTGTAGGCGCAGCGAAAGCGAGTCTGAATAGGGCGACTGAGTATGATGCATTAGACCCGAAACCCGGCGATCTAGGCATGACCAGGCTGAAGGTGCGGTAACACGCACTGGAGGGCCGAACCGTTTAATGTTGAAAAATTATCGGATGAGTTGTGTTTAGGGGTGAAAGGCCAATCAAGCCGGGAAATAGCTGGTTCTCCGCGAAATCTATTGAGGTAGAGCGTCGGATGATTGCCGTTGGGGGTAGAGCACTGGATGGTTGCGGGGGTCGCGAGATCTACCAATACTAACCAAACTCCGAATACCAACGAGTCTAGTCCGGCAGACAGACGGCGGGTGCTAAGGTCCGTCGTCAAAAGGGAAACAGCCCTAACCTACAGCTAAGGTCCCCAAGTCACGTCTAAGTGGGAAAGCATGTGGGATTTCCAAAACAACCAGGAGGTTGGCTTAGAAGCAGCCATCCTTTAAAGAAAGCGTAACAGCTCACTGGTCTAAACAAGAGATCCTGCGGCGAAGATGTAACGGGGCTCAAGACGTGCACCGAAGCTTAGGGTTCAGTCTTTTGACTGAGCGGTAGCGGAGCGTTCCGTAGGCCGTTGAAGCGGGAGGGTAACCGACCGTGGAGGTATCGGAAGTGCGAATGCAGACATGAGTAGCGATTAAGAGGGTGAGATGCCCTCTCGCCGAAATTCCAAGGGTTCCTGCTTAAAGCTAATCTGAGCAGGGTAAGCCGGCCCCTAAGACGAGCCCGAAGGGGGTAGTCGATGGGAACCACGTTAATATTCGTGGGCCTGGAGGTGTGTGACGGATGGTGCAACTTGTCTGGCCTTATTGGATTGGTCCAGGCAGGGAAACTGTCCCAGGAAATAGCCCCTCCGTATAGACCGTACCCTAAACCGACACAGGTGGAATGGTAGAGTATACCAAGGCGTTTGAGAGAAGTATCCTGAAGGAACTCGGCAAATTGCCTCCGTACCTTCGGAAGAAGGAGGCCCCATCTAAGCGCAAGCTCTGATGGGGGGCACAGGCCAGGGGGTAGCGACTGTTTAGCAAAAACACAGGGCTCTGCTAAGTCGGCTTCAAGACGACGTATAGGGCCTGACGCCTGCCCGGTGCCTGAAGGTTAAGAGGAGGAGTGCAAGCTCTGAATTGAAGCCCAGGTAAACGGCGGCCGTAACTATAACGGTCCTAAGGTAGCGAAATTCCTTGTCGGGTAAGTTCCGACCTGCACGAATGGCGTAACGACTTCCCCACTGTCTCCAGGATATGCTCAGCGAAATTGAATTCTCCGTGAAGATGCGGAGTACCCGCGGTTAGACGGAAAGACCCCGTGCACCTTTACTGCAGCTTCAGAGTGGCATTAGGAAAGAACTGTGTAGCATAGGTGGGAGGCTTTGAAGCGAGGGCGCCAGCCCTCGTGGAGCCATAGGTGAAATACCACCCTGTTGTTTTCTGATGTCTAACCTCGCACCGTTATCCGGTGCAGGGACCCTCTGTGGCGGGTAGTTTGACTGGGGCGGTCGCCTCCTAAAGAGTAACGGAGGCGCGCGATGGTGGGCTCAGGACGGTTGGAAACCGTCTGTTAGAGTGCAATGGCATAAGCCCGCCTGACTGCGAGACTGACAAGTCGAGCAGAGACGAAAGTCGGTCATAGTGATCCGGTGGTCCCTCGTGGAAGGGCCATCGCTCAACGGATAAAAGGTACGCCGGGGATAACAGGCTGATGATTCCCAAGAGCTCATATCGACGGAATCGTTTGGCACCTCGATGTCGGCTCATCACATCCTGGGGCTGGAGCAGGTCCCAAGGGTTTGGCTGTTCGCCAATTAAAGTGGTACGTGAGCTGGGTTCAGAACGTCGCGAGACAGTTTGGTCCCTATCTGCCGTGGGCGTCGAAATTTGAGAGGAGTTGACCCTAGTACGAGAGGACCGGGTTGAACATGCCTCTGGTGTACCTGTCGTCCTGCCAAGGGCGCAGCAGGGTAGCTATGCATGGACGGGATAACCGCTGAAAGCATCTAAGCGGGAAGCCTCCCTCAAGATAAGATTTCTTCGAGCGGTCGTAGACCACGACCTTGATAGGCCGGATGTGGAAGTGCGGTAACGCATGGAGCTAACCGGTCCTAATTGCTCTGTTCGCGCTTGAATGCTTCTCCAAAGAAGCGAGTCCCACCATCAATGACAACACTGGAATAAACCAGCGTCAAAGATGCGGTGATCACCCTCATGCCAGACATCATATCTCAAAAGTGCACGGCACCGATTAAAACCCGAAGCGCAAGCTCTATTGCTTGGTGACCATAGCGTCTGTGACCCACCCGATCCCTTCCCGAACTCGGACGTGAAACCAGTCTGCGCCAATGGTACTGTGGCTCAAGCCCCGGAAGAGTAGGTCGTCGCCAGGCATTATAGCTCGCGCTCCATTAAACCCATTCGCAATAAATGCGGCCTCCGCAGCGATCTCTAGTGTCGCGGGATGGAGCAGCCCGGTAGCTCGTCAGGCTCATAACCTGAAGGTCGTAGGTTCAAATCCTACTCCCGCAACCAGAGGCCGCAATTCACTTCACAAAGCTTCAGAACCTGCCCAGGCAGAAAAGCATCGTGCCACGCCGATCCATCGGGTCGACGATGAGCAGTATCGGTTCTCGCTGCATGCGGATCAGCGCCATATCCTTCCCATGGAGGGCTTTCCAAGCGATCGAAACGGATCGCTGGTTAGGAAATCGCGGAAAACAAAGAAATTGGAGCGGCGATCTGATCAATCAGATCAACACCCGGTTTAATATGGCTCCGTCGCGGCATGACGACGGCTTGCGCCGCTTCCTAATCCCGCAAAGCGATCATCGAAATCTGCCGGCCATAATCGGCTTCCCCCCGATGGCAGGAGCGCCGATAGCTGTAAAAGCGATCCGGCTGGCTATAGGTATCTTCATCCAGAAGTTCGATCTGGCCGATCCCCGCGCCCGCGAGCCGCGCAGCCACATAGGCGGCAATGTCGAATTGGCAATGCCCTTCCCGTCCTGCCGAGAAGAAGCGATCATTCTCCGCATCCGCCGCCGCGAAGCGTTCCGCGAAATCCAGCGTCACCTCATAGGAGGAACGGCCGATGCACGGCCCGATCGCGCAGGCGATCCGGTCGCGCGCAGCGCCCAGCGCCTCCATCGCGCCGATCGTCCGGTCCGTGACTCCGCCCAGGGCGCCTTTCCACCCCGCATGCGCCGCACCGATGACGCCGGCCGAAGCATCGGCAAACAGCACAGGCACGCAATCGGCGGTGAGTATTCCCAAAATCAGTCCAGAGCGATTCGTCACCATGGCGTCTGCCGCCGGCCGTTCGCCGGCGGCGATGGGCGCCGTGACCGTGACCGCATCGGGCGAGTGCACCTGATGCACCGTCACCAGCGTTGCGCCGGGGAGCAAGGCGTCGCGCGCCAGATCCCGGTTGCGCAGAACCGCGTCCCGCTCATCCTCCGACCCCAGCCCGACGTTCAGGCCCGCATGAACCCCGGTTGAAACGCCGCCGCGCCGTCCCGCAAACCCGTGCAGGACATTCCCTAAACCTGCCGCCCGCAGCAATTCAACCACGCTTCGCTCCTCAACATCGTCATGGGAACCGCTTTTGGACCATGTCCTGAATGCGCAACATACTTGCGCGCTGCGGATTAGGCGATAGTCTCCGTTTCATCATAAAAGGGGAGCGGCCGCAACGGTCGCCTCGGGCAAAAGACTTCAAAGATAAAGGGCTCCACCATGATCTTCGGGCGCATAAAGCCATTGGACGCCATATTGGCCACGGCCGAGAAGAAATCTCTCGTCCGTACCCTGGGGCCGGTTCAACTGACGCTATTGGGTGTCGGCGCGATCATCGGCACCGGCATCTTCGTCCTGACCGCCGCCGCCGCGCAAAAGGCCGGACCGGGCATGATGTGGAGCTTCGTGATCGCGGGGGCCGTCTGCGCCTTCGCCGCGCTCTGCTATTCCGAGATCGCGTCGATGGTGCCCGTATCGGGTTCCGCCTATACCTATACCTATGCGGTGGTCGGCGAATTGCTCGCCTGGATGGTGGGATGGGCGCTCATCCTGGAATATGCGGTCGCGGCCAGCGCCGTTTCGGTCGGCTGGTCAGGCTATTTCATGGGATTGCTCAAAAGCATAACCGGGCTTGAGCTGCCGCAGGCGCTTTCGGCGGGGCCGGTGTGGACGATGAACGGCCTGGTCCCGCATGCCGACATCACCCATGGCCTCATCAACATTCCCGCCATCGTCATCGCCCTGGCGGTCACCGCCCTGCTGGTGATCGGCACCACGGAAAGCGCCCGCGTCAACGCCGTGCTCGTCGCTATCAAGGTGACAGCGCTCACCGCCTTCATCCTTCTGACCCTTCCCGTGCTCGACACCGGCAATTTCTCGCCCTTCGCGCCCAATGGCTGGTTCGGGCCGGAAGGCGCCAGCGGCATGGGCATCGTCGGCGCCGCCGCCTCGATCTTCTTCGCCTATGTCGGCTTCGACGCCGTGTCGACCGCGGCGGAGGAAACCAAGAACCCGCAGCGCAATGTGCCCATCGGCCTGATCGGCAGCCTGGCGCTCTGCACCGTCTTCTACCTGCTGGTGGCGGGCGGCGCGATCGGCGCGATCGGCGCGCAGCCGGTGCTTGGCCCCGACGGTTCTGTCGTCGCGCCCGGATCGCAGGGCTTCGCCGCCGCCTGCGCGACCGCCGCCCATGCCCAGGACCTCGTCTGCTCCAACGAAGCGCTTGCCCATGTGCTGCGCGAGATCAACTGGACGGTCGTGGGCAATGCCCTGGGCCTGGCCGCGAATCTGGCGCTGCCTTCGGTCATCCTGATGATGATGTTCGGCCAGACCCGCATCTTCTTCGTGATGGCGCGCGACGGCCTGCTGCCCGAAAAGCTCGCCAGCATCCATCCCCGTTTCAAGACGCCCCATGTCGTCACCATGGTGACGGGCGTCTTCGTCGCCATCGGCGCCGCTCTGCTGCCCGTGGGCCAGCTTGCGGACATCTCCAATTCCGGCACGCTGTTCGCCTTCTTCATGGTGTCCATCGCCGTGCTGGTGTTGCGCGTGAAGGAACCGGGCCGCGCCCGTCCGTTCCGCACCCCCCTGGTGTGGGTGATCGCGCCCATGGCGGCCTTCGGCTGCGTCTTCCTCTTCTTCAACCTGCCGTTCGATGCCCAGCTCGTCCTGCCGATCTGGGGCGGAATCGGCCTCGTGCTCTATTTCATCTACGGCTATCGCAAGAGCCATGTGGGGCGCGGACTGGTCGAAACCCATGAACAGGATGCCGGCATTCCGCCCCAGCCCGTGCCGCCGATGCCGGGCGCGCATACGCCGGGCGGACGGGACGCCTGATCGACGAAGGGGGCGGCCACACCGCCCCCTTTTCAGTGCAGCGGCTCGAATTCCGGATCGCGCAGCGCGCCATGATGGGGGCGCGTGAACAAATTGCCCCGTTCCGCCCAGGCGACGATCAGGAAGGAGATCGAGCCGAACACCGCCAGCCCCGCCGTCAGCGGCAGCGTCGTCCCGTTGAAGGCCTGGCCGATCAGGCTGCCCAGCGCGCTCGACACCGCCGTGGTCAGAAAGGCCTGGAAGGAGGATGCGACGCCGGCGCCTTTCGCGAAGGGCTCCATCGAAATCGCGCTGAAATTCGACGCGGTGAAGGCGATGGTCATCATCGTCGCCGCCTGCAGGATCATGAAGCTGACGATGGTTTCATGCCCCGCCAGGATCACCGCCAGATGCACGACATTGATCGATACCAGGCACAGCAGCGCCGTCTGGCTCAGCCGCCGGGCGCCGAAGCGGGAGACGAGCCGGCTGTTGAGCAGGCTGCCGACACCCATGCTGCCGGCCATGGCCGCGAAGGCGAAGGGAAAAATCCCCTGCGCGCCGAATATGTCGAAGAAGATCTGCTGCACCGACAGGATGAAGCCGATCAGGCCGCTCATCACGACGCCGCTCGCCAGCATATAGCCGATGGACGTGCGCGTGCGGACGATGGTGCCGACCGTGCGGAAGATCGTCCCCGCGCTCATCCGCAGGCGATTTTCGGGCAGCAGCGTTTCCGGCAGCCTCATCCCCATCCACAGCAGGATCAGCGTCGCCAGGATCGCCAGCGCCCAGAATATCCATCGCCAGGGCGCGATCCACAGGATCGCCTGGCCGAAAGTCGGCGCCATGACCGGGATCAGCATGAACACGGCGAAGATCAGCGACATCACCCGGGCCATTGCGTCGCCCCGGAACCGATCGCGGACGATGCCGACAGTGATCACCCGGCTGGCGCCCGCGAAGAAGCCGGCGCAGGCCCGGGCGGCCAGCATCATGGCAAAGCTGTGCGCGCCCGCGCAGGCGATGGAGGAAAGGATGAACAGCGCCATCGCGCCGCCCAGCACCCGTTTCCGCCCATAGCGGTCCGAAAGCACGCCGAACAGCAGCGATCCGACGCCCAGTCCCAAGAAGTAGACGCTGATGATCAATTGCCGGTCATTGGGGTGCGGCACCGAAAGATCCCGGCCGATGTCGGGCAAGGCAGGCAGCATGGGATCGATCGACAGCGCGTTCATCGCCATCAGGCAGGCGCACAGCATCACGAATTCGCGGAATGCCATGTCCCTTTTCGGCTGTGCTGCGGCGGTGTCGGGATGTTCGGTCATGCCGGTCGCTATGCGGATAATCCAACGGCCGCGCCACCCCCTTAGGGCGTTTTGCGGATGAAGGAATCGTCTGTCGGACCGGAAACGCGGCGAGACGAGGAACCGGAGCATTCGATCCGCGGTCGGACCGCCCCGCATGCACATGGTATCTGCCGCGTTAACCATTTTTTATCCGGTGCCGGTGCAGCCTGCCGACGTCGAAAACCATCAAGTCGAAATCCATGAGGGGGATTCGGTTATGGCCAATGGACTGAAGAGTGCGCAGTTTCTGATGGAAAGCCGGCTCGCGGGAGCGGCGGGCGGAACCGCAGAGGCCTGTTTCGATCTGGGCGTCGCCTATAGCTGCGGCACGGGCGGCCTGCCCGTCGACCTGATCGAGGCGCATAAATGGTTCAATCTCGCCGCGCTCAAGGGCAGCGAGGAAGGGCAGACGATGCGTGCGGAAGTGGCCGGGGAAATGTCGGCGCGCGAAATCGCCGAGGCGCAGCGGCAGGCGCGCGCGCTGATGGCCGCGACGCAATTGCGCGCCGCCTGAACAGAGCGATTTCCACGCGATCGAAACCCGTCCTGGAGGGGCGCAACCTTAGTCCGGCCGCGCCTCGCCCTTTCGAAAGGGCGTCCTTTCGGTCAGCCAGATCCGGTCGCGCTGCACGCCCTGCCGCTCTGCCGCCAGGAAATCGGCCACGGCGCGGCGGAAGCTGTCATTGGGGATGAAATGGGCGGAGAAGGTCGGCTCCGGCGCATAGCCGCGCGCCAGCTTGTGGCCGCCCTGCGCGCCGGCCTCCACTCGTTTCAGCCCGCGGGCGATGGCGATGTCGATCGCCTGATAATAGCATAGCTCGAAATGCAGGTTGGGCACATCCTCGGTGCAGCCCCAATAGCGCCCATAAAGCGTATCCGCGCCGATCAGGTTGAGCGCGCCCGCGATCGGCTGCCCCTGCCGCAGCGCCAGCACCAGCAGCACCCGGTCGGCCATGCTCTCCCCCAGCAGGGAGAAGAAGGCGCGGGTCAGATAGGGCCGGCCCCATTTGCGCGCCCCGGTATCCTGGTAGAAGGTCCAGAAAATATCCCAATGCGCCTCGGTCAGCGCCGCGCCGGTCAGGTGGACGATCTCCAGCCCCTCGACCGCCCGTTCCCGTTCCTTGCGGATATTCTTGCGCTTGGCGCTCGACAGGTCGGCCAGGAAATCGCTGAAATCGCGATAGCCGCGATTGGTCCAGTGAAACTGGCTGTCCTCCCGGATCAGCCAGCCCCCCGCCTCGAACAGCGGCACCTGCTCCGGCGCGACGAAGGTCGCATGGGCGGATGACAGCCCGTTCTGCCGGACCACCGCCTCTATCCCCGCGATCAGCGCCGGGGCCAGCGCGTCGTCGCGCAGCAGCAAGCGCGGCCCCGGCACCGGCGAAAAGGGGGAGGCGATCTGGATCTTCGGATAATATTGCCCGCCCGCCCGTTCCCAGGCGTCGGCCCAGCCATGGTCGAACACATATTCGCCCTGGCTGTGGGTCTTGCCGTAAAGCGGCGCGGCAGCGGCGATCCGCCCGTCCGGCCCGTCGATCACCAGCGGCAGGGGTTGCCAGCCGCTATGGCCGCCGACGCTGCCGGACCGTTCCAGCGCGGTCAGGAAATCCCAGCTCATGAAAGGATTGGCGTCCCCCGCGCAGGCGTCCCACTGGTCCCGCGGCAGTTCGGCCACGCCTTGGGCCAGGCGCGCCACGCACTCAGTCATGCGACCGCTCGAAGATGATCTGGTCGGCGTGCAGCGCGGCGCGGGCGCGCTCCTCCTCGCCGCGCACCGTCCATGTCAGCACGGGCAGGCCCCTCCGGCGGGCGCAGGCGGACAGGGAAGAAGGCAGGTCGCGAATGTCACAGGCGATAAAATCGGGTTTCGCCGCCCAAAGTGCAAGAGCGCGCCCGATCCTGCCGCGCCAGCCCCGCTTCCCCTGTTCGCTGATCACCAGCCCGCGCGCCACATTGGGCCGGCGGCGCCTGAACCAGCGCATCGCCGCGGGATTGAACGACATGACGGCTGCCGGCGTCTTGGGCCGCCGCGCCAGATCCTCGGCGACCGCCATGCAGATCGGCTGGACATGTCGCCCCTCCACCTTGATCTCGACAAGCAGCGGGACATCCGTCCCGCATAGGTCCAGCAGGGCGCGAAGACGGGGAACGCCGCCGCCGTCGGGCAGCATCAGCCGGTCTATCGCCCCGGCATCATGGTCCTGCACGGACCCATTTTCGCCCGTCATGCGGCGCAGCGCGGCGTCGTGGAAGATAATGGCGACGCCGTCGCGGCTCAGGCGCACGTCGCATTCGATGCCGAAACCGGCGGCGACGGCGGCCGCGAAGGCCGCCATGCCGTTTTCGCTGATCCGGCCCCCGTGCAGCCCGCGATGGGCGAAGGGGCGTTCGGTCAGGAAGGGGAGGGCGTCAGGCCGGGCGGACAAGGACGATCGCGTCGATCTCTACCGCCGCGCCCAGCGGCAGCACCGGAACCCCCACGGCGCTGCGGGCATGCTTGCCCGCCTCGCCGAAGACATCGACCATCAGTTCGGACGCGCCATTGGCGACCTTGGGCTGGTCGGTGAATTCGGGCGTGCTGCTGATGAAGGCGCCCAGCTTCACGATCCGCTCGACCCGGTCCAGGCTGCCCAGCGCCGCCTTCATCTGGGCGATCAGGTTCAGGCCGCAGGCGCGCGCCGCCTTGACGCCATAGTCCAGGTCGCGGTCCTCGCCCAGGCGGCCGGTCATCAACTGGCCGTCGGACAGCGAGATCTGGCCGGAGATATGCAGCAGGCCGTTCGCCTCCACCGCCGCGACATAGGCGGCGACCGGCGCGGCGGCGGCGGGAAGGGCGATGCCCAGTTCGGTCAGGCGGGCTTCGATGCTCATGCGGATGCTCCTTGGATGGTCGGGCTGCCCTGGGGCGCCGGGGTTTCGGGCGCCGGCCCTTCGGCCAGCCGGGCCGCGATCCAGGCTTCGGCGGCGGCCCAGTCGTCGATCCGGGCATGGGCCAGCGGCGCGACCGGGACGCTGGCGGCGATCTGCGGCTCGCCCACCATGTGCAGGCGCCAGACGCCGGGCGCATGGTCCGCCACGGATGCATGATGCTGCGCCAGATCGTCGATGAACAGGGCGACGCCGGGCTGGCGTTCCGCCAGGATGGCGGCCAGCGGTTCGCCCTTGCCCCCCTGGTTCCAGTGCACCGGCAGATCGAGCCCGTGGGCGGCGAGTTGTTCGATGCGCTGGAGATGATGCCGTTCGGTGATGTTGGTCAGGACCACGATGTCGGCGATCCGGCCAAGGCGTCGCATGGCCTCCACCGCTCCGGCGATCGGCGTCTGGCGGTGCATCTGCGTCTCGAAAAAGCCCAGCAGCAGTTCCCAGACCAGCGCCCGCTCCACCGGCTGCCCGCTGTCCTTGTGGCGCAGCGCCTCGCCGAAGCCGCGGTCGTGCATGTCGAAATGGATGTCATGGCTCTCGTCCAGCCATTCGCGAAAGGGAACGACCATGTGCAGCAGCACCTCGTCGCAATCGGTTATGATCAGGGGACGGTTCATGCGGCAAGACGCTCCTTTGCCGTTATCAGCGCTTCCGGGCTGCTGTCGATGCTTTCCGCGCAGGCGATCAGGTCCGGCTCATGATCGGCCAGGAAGCCCAGCACCGCGCCCAATATCGCCGGATCGGCCACCCCCGCCCTCAGCGCATCTGCGTCCAGCCCGGTCAGCGCCAGCAGCCGGTCGGCGCGGCGGTCGTCCGCCAGCGTCCAGGCCAGCGCCATCAGGGCCAGCACGGATGGCTCTCGGGTCTCGCTTCGACTATGCTGCTTGCCATGGTTAATGTCGGGACGCATGATTGATCTCAACGAAGGGCGGGCTTAGGGGGACGCACTTCCATTATGTTGGCGGATTTCTCCAAACGCGGGTGACTGGTGGCAAAGCGCGTGCTCGTTGTCGAGGACAACGAACTCAATCTCAAACTTTTTTGCGACCTGCTGCGCGCGCACGGGCACGATGTGCTGCCGCTGCGCGACGGGCGCGACCTGCTGGCCCAGGCGCGGGAGTTCCATCCTGACCTGGTGATCACCGACATCCACCTGCCGCATGTCAGCGGGCTGGACCTCATCATCTCGCTGAAACGGGACGCGCAATTGTCGTCCGTGCCGATCATGGCGGTCACCGCCTATGCCGGCCATGGCGATGAGGAGCGCATTCGGGAGGCCGGCGCGCAGGCCTATGTGTCGAAGCCGATTTCCGTGCTGCGCTTCGTGGAGCAGGTGAACGCCCTGCTTTGATGCGGGGGAAGGGCGGGTTTCCGGATAGGGCTGCCCGCCGCCCTTACCCCCGCCCCAATATCTTCCGCGCCCGCGGCGCCAGGCGTTCCGCGGCCGCCGCGTGAATCCCCGGCGCCGCGCACAGCAAGCCGAAGGCGGTCGGCTGCGGCCGGTTGAAGGAAAAGGGGTTGCTGAGCGCATCGGTGACGATGGCGCCGGCCTCCTGCGCGATCAGCGCGGCGGCGGCGACATCCCATTCATTGCCCCAGCGCACCGTGGCGACCAGATCGGCCTCGTCCGCCGCGACCATCGCCATGCGCAGCGCGATGCTGTTGGGCTTGTCCACGGTGACGAGATCGCGGTCATGGCGGGGAAGCTGGTCTGCGGGCACCCGCGAACCGCGCAGGATGGAACGCGATCCGGCCCGCAAGGTCCGCCCGTTGCGGGTCGCCCCCGCGCCCGCCTGCGCGATCCACAGCTCGTTCCGGGCGGGCGCCGCCAATATGCCGAAGCGGGCCTCGCCATGCTCCACCAGCGCCACCGAAACCGCCCAGCCTGGCCGCCCGCGCAGATAGTCCCGCGTGCCGTCGATGGGATCGACCACCCAGACGCGGGGCAGGTCCAGCCGGTGCACGGTGTCGGCCGTCTCCTCCGACAGCCATCCGGCCGAAGGATCGATGGCGTAGAGCCGCTCGCGCAGCATCGCGTCCAGTTCCAGATCGGCCTCGCACACCGGATGGCCGGGCACCTTTTCCCACTGGCGCACACGGGTCTGGCCGCCAGCCCAGAGCGTCAAGGCCCGGTCCGCGGCATCCGACGCGGCCGTCACGACATCGCGCAGGGAGATGTCAGCCGCCGGCAACGGTCATCCCGTCGATGCGGATCGTCGGCACGTTCATGCCATAGCGGAAGGCGAGGTCGTTGGCCGGCGCCAGCGCGCGGAACATGTCCTTCAGATTGCCGGCGATGGTGATTTCCGACACCGCCCGGCCCACCGCGCCATTCTCGATCAGGAAGCCCGCCGCCCCGCGGCTGTAGTCGCCGGTGACGCCGTTGACGCCCATGCCGATCAGTTCGGTGACATAGAGGCCGCGCTTCACGTCGGCCATCAATTCGCCGGGCGACTGCCTGCCCGGCTCCATATGCACGTTGGTGACGCCCGCGCCGGGCGCGCCGCTGCCGCCCCGGCTGGCATGGCCGGTCGGCTGCAAGCCCAATTGCCGCGCCGAGGCGCTGTCCAGCAGCCAGCCGGTCAGCACGCCCCGGTCGATCAGGGCGCGCCGTTCCACGGGGAGGCCCTCGCCGTCGAAGGGGCGCGAACGCAGGCCGCGCAGGCGCAGCGGATCGTCGATGATGGTCACGCCGGAATCGAACAGCGCCTCGCCCAGCGATTCCAGCAGGAAGCTCGACCGCCGCGCAATCGCTGGACCCACCATGCCGCCGATCAGATGGCCGACCAGGCTGGAGCCGATGCGCGGATCGAAGATGACCGGCATTACGCCGCTGCCGACCTTCACCGGGTTCAAGCGGGCCACGGCCCGTTGCCCGGCGCGGGTGCCGACCGCGTCGGCATCGTCCAGATCGGCGATATGGCGGACGCTGTGGCTGGCATGGTCGCGCTGCATATCGGCGCCGGTTCCAGCCAGCACGCTGGCCCAGGTCGAATGGCTGGTCCCGGCATAGGCCCCGGCGAAGCCGTGGCTGGTGGCGAGCGCCATCTGGCTCCGCCCCGTCGCCGCGCCGCCGCCCTCGCTGTTGGTGACGCCCGGCACCGCCCGCGCCGCCTCCTCCGCGATCATGGCGCGCTCCCTGAGCTGCGCGGGTTCCGGCTCGAACGGATCGGCCAGGTCAAGCGCGGGCAGCTTTTTCCTGAGCAGCCGGTCTTCGGGGGCAAGGCCCGCATAGGGGTCTTCGGGCGCCTGCCCCGCCATGGCGATGCAGCGGTCGACCAAAGTCGCCAATGTCGCGGGATTCATGTCCGACGCCGAAATGCTGGCGGATCGGCGGCCGATGAACACGCGCAGGCCGATCTCCTCGCCTTCCGACCGCTCCACATCCTCCAGCGCGCCCAGCCGCACCGACACGTTGGTCGACGCGTTGCAGGCATAGACGGCGTCGGCCGCATCCGCCCCCGCCCGGCGCGCCGCCGCCACCAGATCCTGCGCGCGGGACTGGGCTTCTTCTAGGCTGAGCATGGGATCGGTCGATTCCTGTAAGGGGAGGGCGAAGGGGCGGCCTTACGCGCTTGGGCCATGGTGGGCAACATGCCCGTCCGGCCCCCGCTCATCCGGCCGTCCGCCGATCCAGCCAATGCCGCAGCAGATGCCAGGCCACGGCCATGGGCGGCGGCGCCAGGAAGGGCGCGTCCTCCTCCCCCGCCATCGCGGCGCGCACGCCCGCCTCATCGCACCAGAAGGCATGCTCGATCTCGTTCTCGTCCACCTTCAGCGCGTCGTCATCGGCCTCCGCCGTGCAGGCGATCATCAGCGAAGAGGGGAAGGGCCAGGGCTGGCTGGTGACATAGCGCACCGAATGGGTGGCGACGCCCGCTTCCTCCCTGATCTCCCGGACCACCGCTTCCTCCAGCGTCTCGCCCGGCTCGACGAAGCCGGCCAGCGCCGAATAGCGCCCCGCCGGCCAGCTATGCTGCCGGCCGAGCAGCACGCGCCCGCGATGTTCGGCCAGCATGATCACCACCGGATCGACGCGGGGGAAATGCTCTGCCTCGCAAGACCCGCATTTCCGCGACCAGCCCGCCTTGGAAGGCGCCGTGCGCTGACCGCACATGGAACAGAATCGATGCCGCGCATGCCAGGCCAGCAGGCTGCGCGCCGTTCCGTAGAGCGCGACCTCATGCCCCGGCACCTCGCTGGCCAGGGCGCGGCTGCGCGGCGTGGCGAAGAAGCTGTCCGGCGCTTCCGCCAGCAATTCCGCGAAGATCGGCCGCTGATCCTCATCCACGCCGAGCAGGGCATGATGCTCGATCCAGGCGTCGCCGGGCAGCGGTTCCATGACCAGATGGCCACCCTCGACCACCGGCTCCAATCCCTCCAGCACGATGCGGCGCGCCAGCGGGGACGCGAAGGCTTCGGCCAGCAGCAGGGGATTGCTGCGGACATGATCGACCCGGTCCAGCCGTCCGCCGCCAAAGGCGACAAGCCGCGAATCGGGGGTTTTAGAACCGTGCATCCTTCCTTCTCTCCTTCATCGCCGCTTCGGCCGCGCGGGCGAACAGCGTCGGCAGGCCCGCCCTTCCGATTTCCGCCACCGGCCACCATTCACCCTCGCCGGGCGGTGTCGCATCCTGCCCCACATGGGCATGATGCACCGTCAATGCGAGGGAGAAATGGGTAAAAACATGGGCGACCGGCTCCGCGACCTGCCGCCAGGGGGCGGGCAGGGGCGGCGTCGCGTCGGGCGCGTCGTTCCATTCGGAGGAAGGCAGCGCCCGCATGCCGCCCAGCATCCCCCTGCCGGGCCGCCGCACCAGCCAGACATGGCCGTCCTGCCGCTCTATCCACCAGCCATGGCCCAGCCGGCGCGGCTTGGCCTTCTTCGCTGCCTTGACGGGGAAGGCGGCGGGATCGGCGGTGCGGAAAGCCGCGCAATGCGGCCGCAGCGGGCAAATGCCGCAGGCCGGATTGCGCGCCGTGCAGATGGTGGCGCCCAGGTCCATCATCGCCTGGGCGAAGTCCCCGGCGCGCAGATCGGGCGTGATCGCATCGGTCGCCGCCCGAATCTCCGGCCGCGCAGCGGGCAGGGGCGTCGATATGGCGAAAAGCCGCGCCACCACCCGCTCGACATTGGCGTCGACCACCACAGCCCGCCGCCCGAAGGCGATCGCCGCCACTGCCGCCGCCGTATAGGCGCCGACGCCCGGCAGGGCGCGCAGGCCCTCCTCCGTATCGGGAAACGCGCCGCCATGCTGGCCCGCCACCGCCCGCGCGCAGGCCAGCAGGTTGCGGGCGCGGGCATAATAGCCCAGCCCCGCCCAGGCGGCCATGACCTCCGCATCCTCCTCCGCCGCCAATGCCGCCACGTCGGGCCAGCGCCGCGTGAACGTCGCGAAATAAGGGCCGACCGCCGCCACCGTCGTCTGCTGGAGCATCACCTCCGACAGCCAGACCCGATAGGGATCGGCCGCATTGGCCCCCGGCGGCGCGCGCCAGGGCAGGCTGCGCGCATGGACGTCATAATGGGCGAGCAGGTCGGATGCTATTTTATCGGATGGTCCCTCGACGCGCATGCCGCCCCTATGCCATTAAGCGAGGCATGACGGAACGCCCCCCGCAACCCAAATCGAAAAGCCGCAGGGCAAAGGCGGAGGAACGCCCGCGCATCGGCGCGCCGCGGCGGATCGCGGACCTGATGCCCGCCATCGGCGCCGCCGCCTTCCGCAAGTTCGGCTTCGTCCAGTCCAGCATCGTCACCCGCTGGGCGGAGATCGTCGGCCCGCATTATGCGGCGATCAGCGAACCCGAATCGATCCGCTTCCCGGCGGGCAAGAAGGCGGGCGGCACCTTGCAGCTCACCGTCATGAGCGGCCATGCGCCCATGATCCAGCATGTGCTGCCCGACATTGTCGAGCGGGTGAACCGCTTTTTCGGCTATGCCGCCGTCGCCAGGGTGGCGATGAAGCAGGGGATGGTCCAGGCCAGGGAACCGGAACGCCGCCCCCCGCCCGGCAACCTCAAGCCCATTCCGGTCGAACTGGGCGATTCGCTGCGCGACATCGGCGACCCCGAACTGCGCGCCGTGCTGGAATCGCTGGCGCAGGGGCTGGCCAATAGCGGCGGTTTGCCGAAGATCGGGTAGGTAGAGCGGACAATTTAAGACTCGTCGGAATGGGTGATTGGGGTGTTTAGCCGACCTCTCCTTTCCTCCCCATCGAGAGATGGGGAGGGGGACCGCGCGAAGCGTGGTGGAGGGGAATGGGGCACGACCTCCGAATTTCCCCTCCACATCGGCTGCGCCGACGGCGAAGAGAGTCACGTGCCTCTCTTCGACCCTCCCCGCGCTGCGCGTAGGGAGGAACGGGGATGGCTCATGGCCGTGTTCCTGCCTTCGCGGGAGCATGTTGCGCTGGGGACAAGAAGTATACATCATAGCCATCCTTGCCGTGACAGGGGCGGCGCATCATTGGACATCGCATGACGAAACTCCGCCTGGCCCTCCTTCCCCTGCTCGCCATCCCGGCGAGCCTTGCCGCCGCCCCGGCCGCCAACTGGCTGGCCCGGATCGCCCTTTCCCCCATCGGCGGGCACGTGCTGGGCAATCCGGCCGCATCCACCAAATTGGTCGAATATGTGAGCTACACATGCTCCCACTGCGCCCATTTCGTGGGAGAGGCGAGCGAACCGCTGCGCGCCAACTATGTGAAGGGCGGCAAGGTCAGCGTCGAGGTGCGCAACGCCGTGCGCGACAAATATGACCTGGCCGCCGCCCTGCTGGCCCGTTGCGGCGGGCCCGGCCGCTTCTTCGGCAATCATGAGGCGCTGTTCGCCAACCAGGACGCCTGGATGGAAAAGCTGATCGCCTATGACAAGGACGCGACCAAGCCGACCGAGGAAAAGGCCGCCCTGCGCGACATCGGGCAGAAGACCGGCCTCTATGCGCTGATGGGCAAGCGCGGGTTCAAGCCTGCGCAACTGGACGCCTGCATCAACGACCCCGCGTCGATGAAGCAGATCCTCGCCATGACCGACGAAGCCTGGAACAAGCTGCGGATCGGCGGCACGCCTGCCTTCACGCTGAACGGCGCGCTGGTCCACGGGTCGGACTGGACGCGGTTGCAGGCCGCATTGCCCTGATCTAAACCACTGCACGACAACGCCCGACATAGGGAGCAGAGAACAACGTGAAAGCCCTTTCCGGACTTGCCCTGATCGCCCTCAGCCTGACCGTCGCCGCCTGCGGCAAGAAGGAGGAGGGCGGCGCCACCTCCGCCCAGCCGGTCGCCGCCGTGGCCGCGCCGGCCGGCACCACATGGTCGGAGACTATCGCCGCGACGCCCGAGGGCTATTTCCTCATGGGCAATCCCGATGCGAAGGTGAAGCTGGTCGAATATGGCTCCTACACCTGCTCACACTGCCGCGACTTCGCCGCCGAATCGGCGGAGGAGATCAGGCAGATCGTCGACAGCGGCAAGATGAGCTTCGAATTCCGCAACTATGTGCGCGATCCGATCGACATCTCGACGGCGCTGCTGGCCCGTTGCGGCGGCAAGGACATATTCTATCCGCTGTCCGACCAGTTCTTCGCCAACCAGAACGCGATGTTCGAAAAGGCGCAGGCCCTGGGCGACGAACGGTACAAGGCGCTGATGAGCGCGCCGCCCGCCCAGCGATTCGGCCAGCTTGCCGAGGCCATCGGCCTGGTCGACTTCGCCAAGCAGCGCGGCATAGCGGAGGATCAGGCGAAGCAATGCCTGGCCGACACCGCCGCCGCCGAAAAGCTGGCCAAGACGGTCGAGGACGCCAATCGGCAATATAAGATCGAAGGCACGCCGACCTTCATCCTGAACGGCGTGATGGTGGAGAACACCGCCGCTTGGCCGGCGTTGCGCGCGAAGCTCAAGGAAGCGGGGATCTGATTGGACCAGGGGGGGCTGACATCGTCGGTCCGGCTTCCTGCTAATGGCGGGGCGGCTCCGCGCTGCCCCGATCCCGCGCGATGCAGATAAAGCGCCTCAAGCTCTCCGGCTTCAAGAGCTTCGTCGACCCGACGGAGCTGCGCATCGAGCCCGGCCTTACCGGCATCGTCGGGCCGAACGGCTGCGGCAAGTCGAACCTGCTGGAGGCGATCCGTTGGGTCATGGGCGAATCCAGCGCCAAGTCGATGCGCGGCGGCGGCATGGAGGATGTGATCTTCGCGGGCACCTCCACCCGCCCGCAGCGCGATTTCGCGGAAGTCTCGCTGCTCACCGTGCAGGAGCAGGGCGAACTGTTCAACGCGGTGGAGGTCGCCGCCGACGGGGAACTGGAAGTCACCCGCCGGATCGAGCGCGGGGCGGGCAGCGCCTATCGCGCCAATGGCCGCGACGTCCGGGCGAAGGACGTGTCGCTGATCTTCGCCGACGCCGCCACCGGCCCGCATAGCCCGGCTCTGGTCAGCCAGGGGCGCATCGCCGCCGTGATCGCCGCCCGTCCGCAGGAACGCCGCGCCATGCTGGAGGAGGCGGCGGGCATTTCCGGCCTGCACGTTCGGCGCAAGGATGCCGAACAGAAGCTGCGCGCCGCCGAAGCGAATCTGATGCGGCTGGACGAAATCCTCTCCGACATGGATGCCCGCGCCAACAGCCTGCGCCGTCAGGCCAAGGCGGCGGAGCGCTATATCCGCCTGTCGGAGCAGATCCGCATTGCCGAGGCGCGGGTGATCTTCGCTCGCTGGCGCGAGGCGGCCGCCAGCGCGGACGCCGCCCGCGCC
>NZ_ATDO01000104.1:0-13998 GCF_000445085.1 Sphingobium sp. HDIP04
CAGGATGAGCAACAGAATGGCAGGAAAAGTCGCGCTCGTAACGGGCGCGGCGAGCGGCCTGGGTGCAGCGCAGGCTCGGCTTTTTGCCAAGGAGGGCGCCAAGGTCGTCGTCGCCGATCTGAATGTCGAAATGGGCAACAAGGTCGTGGCCGAGATTCAGGAAAGCGGGGGCGAGGCCCTATCGTGCGGCTGGATATCACCGATGCTGCGAGCTGGGCGGGGGCTGTCGAGGCGGCGGTTGGGGCCTTTGGGA
This sequence comes from Sphingobium sp. HDIP04, assembly GCF_000445085.1. NCBI lineage: Bacteria > Pseudomonadati > Pseudomonadota > Alphaproteobacteria > Sphingomonadales > Sphingobiaceae > Sphingobium > Sphingobium sp. HDIP04. The sequence continues at coordinate 254 of NZ_ATDO01000104.1, forward strand.
AGCTCACGACGCTTTACAACACCGCGGGCATCATCCACGGCGCGATGATCCAGGACGAGACGCTCGAAGGCTGGAGCAAGATGATCGCGGTCAACCAGACTGCGCTTTTCCTGGGTTTGAAGATCGTTGCGCCGGAAATTGCGAAGTCGGGAAATGGTGCGATCCTAAACATCAGTTCGCTCGTCAGCGTCATCTGTGAGCCTGGCTTGATCAGCTATGCGGCGACCAAGTCTGCGGTACGCGCGATGACCAAGGTGGCTGCGCTGGAATATGTCGGGCAAGGGGTGCGGGTGAACACCATCGTTCCCGGTGGCGTGAAGACGCCGATACAGGCGAACGTCACGCCCGAGCAGGTTGAATGGTACAAAGCGCAGATCCCGATGGGCGATCTTGGCGAGCCGAACGATATCGCTTATGGGGCGCTATATCTTCTGTCAGACGAAGCTAAATACGTTACTGGAACGGAACTGTTCATCGATGGCGGCTGGTCTTCTGCGGCCTAAATCCTTGATGCCCTCGATCCTGCTAAGATTACGGGATTATATTCAACTGGGAGATACAAAATGAGTGATCTAGACAGACTTGCAAGCCGGGCCGCGATTCAGGACCTCTACTCTGACCAGCTCATTGGCGTAGACAAGCGCCAAGAGGGCCGTCTCGCTTCTATTTGGTGGGATGATGCAGAGTGGACCATTGAGGGAATCGGCACCTACAAGGGCCCGGAAGGCGCCCTCGATTTGGCCAATAACGTAATCTGGCCAATGTATCACGAAACTATTCATTATGGAACCAATCTGCGCTTGGAATTTGTGAGCGCGGACAAGGTAAATGGTATTGGCGACGTCCTTTGCCTTGGAAATCTCGTCGAAGGTAATCAGTCGATTCTTATCGCTGCGGTCTACACGAATGAGTATGAGCGCCGTGACGGGGTGTGGAAGTTCTCTAAGCTCAACGGATGCATGAACTATTTCACCCCGCTGGCCGGCATTCATTTCGCACCGCCCGGCATTCATTTCGCACCGTCCGGCGCATAATCTTATATATACAAGTGATTAGTTGGGCATTCACATGACGCTTGTCGTGTGGATGCCCAATTTTATATGGATGGAGAACTCAAACACAACGCGACTCGCGATTGGAGATGAGTCACGCCGGGGCACCTGGCGCCGAATGGTGGCCCCCCATTCAGCATTGCCGATCGGGCTTGCAATTTCGCCCGCCTGGTCCGTTAGAAGCATGAGCGCCGCCCATCGAAAGATGTTTCGGGATGGCCCCATTTGCCTTCTCGTGCTTGCCGATGCGGAGATCAGGCGCGGTTGACATGTGACCATTTGGTAATCTATCCTTTCCTTGTATCGAGGTGCGACGTGATCTCGCTTCGGTAAAAGAAGGGCGGAGCATTGACTTCGACGCAGGAGAGACGGTCGGCGGCTTTGGGTCGTTCGACCGGTGGAGGGCATTCTTGAAGCAATCGGCAGAGCGATCGCGGTTATCTCGCCGCGCTTTCATCCAGGCCGGCGGCGCGGGGCTGGCGGTTTCCACCCTGGGTGCTGCGGCATCTGCTCCGGCTGTTGCCGCGGTGGGCCGGCAGTGGACCCAAATCGCGGATATAGTCGTGGTCGGCAGCGGCGCGGCCGCCTCGGTTGCCGCACTTGCGGCTGCCAAGGACGGCGCGAAGGTCCTCATGCTGGAAAAAGCGCCGGTATATGGCGGTACGTCCGCGAAATCCGGTGGGGCTTTCTGGGTGCCCAATAATTTCAGGCTGAAGGAGCGGGGGATCGAGGATCCAAAGGCTTCGCTCCTGGCTTATTGCGCTGCCTATTCATATCCGCATCTTTTCGACAGCAATTCACCGACGCTCGGCCTGGGTGAGGATGTCTACAAACTGCTTGAGGCGTTTTACGACAACGCGTCGCCGATGACGGACATGTTGCGGGAAATCAAGGCAGCCGAGATAGGCCGCTTTCATGTCCTTCCCGACGGCCAGGGAACCGATCTGCCTGACTATGGCGTGCTCGACGGCAACAATAAGGTGCCTCGCGGACGGTGCCTCGGACCCATCAAGCCTGATGGGTCGCCAGGATTCGGCGCGGAGTTGATGCGCCAGATCAAGGCGCGCATCGACGCTTATGGCATTCCCCTGCTCACCAGCCACCAGGTTGTCCGCCTGGTTACCGACGGGGATGGCGCGGTGCTCGGCGTCGAGGCGCTGAACGACGGGAAGGAGGTTTGGCTCTGTTGCAAAGATTGGCGGCAGTCAGAGGTAGGCTGTCGCTCTGCGCCGATCAGGCGGCTGCTGCGAAATGGTGGTTGAGCATGCCCATGGCCTCCGTCAGCGCCGAGGGCCCAATGCCAAAAGCTCTCTCCACAAGGCGCACCTCGCCCCTGATGCCGGGCTGCAGGCACCAGGGGCGAGCCTGTCCTTTGCGCAGGGCTCGCATGACTTCGAATCCCTTGATCGTGGCATAGGCCGTGGGGATCGATTTGAAACCGCGCACCGGCTTGATCAGTATCTTGAGCTTTCCGTGATCGGCCTCGATCACGTTATTGAGATACTTCACCTGCCGGTGGGCCGTCTCCCGGTCCAGCTTTCCTTCGCGCTTCAATTCGGTGATCGCTGCACCATAGCTCGGCGCTTTGTCGGTATTGAGCGTGGCAGGCTTTTCCCAGTGCTTCAGGCCTCGCAGGGCCTTGCCCAGGAACCGCTTCGCTGCCTTGGCGCTGCGGGTCGGCGACAGGTAGAAATCGATCGTGTCGCCCCGCTTGTCGACTGCCCGGTACAGGTAGGTCCACTTGCCCCGCACCTTGACGTAGGTTTCATCCAGGCGCCAGCTCGGATCAAAGCCACGCCGCCAGAACCAGCGCAGCCGCTTCTCCATCTCCGGGGCGTAGCACTGGACCCAGCGATAGATCGTCGTATGGTCGACCGAAATGCCGCGTTCCGCCAGCATTTCCTCAAGGTCGCGATAGCTGATCGGATAGCGACAATACCAGCGCACCGCCCACAGGATCACATCACCCTGGAAATGGCGCCACTTGAAATCCGTCATCGTTCCGTCCGTCCAATCTCCGCCAAGCATGCTCAAGCTTCACGATTTTTGCAACAGAGCCGGCGAACGGATCGCCGCTCGCCATACCGTTCGCCGGCGGCCTGCTACTCGGTCGCTTCCAGGCCGAACCAAAGATCGACAATTCAGGCGGCCATGTGACCTTCAACAAATATTGTATGCGGAATCACACCGTCTTTTACCCCACCCCGACGAATTTCGTTGTGCGAACCTACGTCAATCCGAAGCTGTTGAGGCCGGAACAGCATGAGATCGTGCGCGAGATGGAGGCATGGCTTGCGGCGCACCAGGCCGAAGCCGAGGCGGCCGTCATGCAATATCACCGGCTTGAAGATAACGACCAGGGCGAGTTTCTGGACTCCGCGAGCTGGGCGACGCTGCAAGCAGATTTTCAGGCTTTGTGGCCCCGGCTTTCCGCGCAGTTTTAGGCCGTGCCGGCCAGCGCCGGCGCACAGGACCAGCGGCCACCTTCCCAATGAAATCCTACCCGCTGCGCGTTGGCGATCGCGGGCGGCTCGCCCTTGCGCCAGAACGCCCGCATCTTGGCCCGTTCGTCCAGATGGGCGTCAGCGACGATCGCGCGCGCGGCCTGGATGAACTGCCCATGCCCGAACACATAGACCAGCGATGCAGCCGGCATGGCGGCGAGCCGCGCCAGCGCGGCCTCGCAGCGCCGTAGCAGGGTGGCGAAGCTCTCCGCCCCTTCCCCGTCGCAATAATCAGGATCGGCCGCGCTCCAATAGCGTTCGAGGTGCGGCATCCGCTCCGCGCTGCGCGTGCCGTTCCAGCGCGCCGGTTGCAGATAGGTGAACTCTTCGATCGGCCACACTTCGACCGGCACGCCGGGAAAGCGCGCGATCGTCGGCGCGGCCGTCTGCCGGGTGCGCGTATAGGGCGACGTGACGATGAGCGCGGGCGCTTGCGTCCAGCTCGCCGCGACTTCGCGCGCCTGTTCCTGGCCCAGCTCCGTCAGCTCGATCGCGCCGAGATCATCGCAGGGCACGCCGGCGTTGCCGGTGCTTTGGCCGTGGCGGATGAAAATCGCCCTCATAGCCGGTTGTCCCGGAGCCGATCGGGCGTCCAGCCTTCGGGCAATTCGTCGCCGGGTTCGGGAGGCCGATCGGGCACCTTGGCCAAGATGCGGTCAAGACCATCCAATGTGGAGCCTTTGGAACGCCGCCTGAAAAACTCCGCAGCCGTTTCCCCTTTGCGCGGCCGATCAATCGCCATCATGCAAATCCGTCATAAGCGCATCGACGCTGGGGAAGCGTGCCCCCTTCCCCGCTTCCAGTTCCTCGATCGCCGCGCGCGTCGCGGCTTGGCCGGTCAGCTCGGCCGTCGCCGCCATTTCGGCCTCGAACTGCGCCTTGCGCGCCTCATACTGGGCGCGGCGCTCTGGACTCCAATCCTTCATGCGATCAGCCACAAGATCGCGAAACGGGCGATGGCCTGCCATTTTGCCCGTCGCTCAGGCCGCTTCTTTCAGCGTCAACTCGACGTGCAGATGGGCCGACGCTGCAATGTTGACGAGCGCATCCAGGGAGAACTTGGCCAGCTTGCCGCGCAGCAGATCATTGGTCCGGGGCCGTGTCAGCCCAAGCCGCTTGCCCGCTTCGTCCTGTGAGACATTCCAGCCCTGCACCACCTTGCGGATTTCATACAGCAAGGACGAGCGCAGTTTCAGGTTCGCGGCCTCCTGCTCGGTATCAGCGAGCGCGTCCCACACGTTCTCATAGATTTCCGATGTCATTGCTCCGCCTTCCATCGTTTCAACCTTTGCGCCGCGAGTTCGAGGTCTTTCTTTGCCGTTGCCTGCGTCTTTTTCTGGAACGCATGAAGCACCAGAACCCGGTCTTCCAACGTCGCCAGATAGATCACCCGGAACGCGCCCGACGCTTCCCGGATGCGAATTTCCCGAACGCCTTGCCCCACGGTTTTCATGGGCTTCCAGTCGTCGGGATCGTCGCCGCGTTGGACAAGCTCAAGCTGCCAACCGGCATCTGTTCGCGCATCTTCGGGGAAGGCGCGAACATCGGCCTTGCTACTTCCCAACCACTCTACCGGCTTCATGAGGCTGGGTGTATCAAAACGGAGACATTAATTCAAGCTCCTTCGCCTTGGGCGTTCGGAGGCTGGGATTTGCGCCTGCCGCTGCGCGGCACCGTGGCCCTACTCGCTGCGCTCCCCAAGCCCGCAAGCGGTCTTGGCCCAAGGTGACGACCCACATGGCGGGGGCGAGATCGCAAGCGGATCTCGCTAGCCAAGGTGCCGGCGTTCGCCGGCGCGTCGTCTGCCTTGTGGGGGAAAGCCGGTCCCGGCCTTCTCTCCCCCGCAACGGGATTAGACGGGGCCGTGCCTCGCTGCGCTGCGGCCGCTCCACCCCCATCGAATCCCGCTGCCCCCCTCTCCCGCCGGCGTTCTTGGGCGTCCGTGTTCCGGCCGATGGCATGGCCATCGCCGGACAGGCGATTTGAAGGGAGTAAGGACGATGACCCACCAAACCCGTGAAAGCTGGCTCAATGCGGTGGCGCAGGGCATGGCTCCGCTGTTCGAGGCGCTGGACGCCCCCCTGCCCGACCGCGTGCGCGTGGCGATCGGCTTCACCAGCAGAGGCGCGAAGGCCAAGGCGATCGGCGAGTGCTGGGATAATCGCTTGAGCGCGGACGGCCATTTTGAAATCTTCATCCGGCCCGACCTGGCGCACGCGCCCGACGCCATGCCGGCGCAGATCGCGGCCATCCTCGCGCATGAGCTGGTCCATGCCGCCGTCGGCATCCCGGCAGGGCATGGGAAAGCGTTTAAACGGATCGCGCTGGGGCTGGGGCTCGTCGGGCCGATGCGCGCCACCACCCCCGGCGAGGCGTTTCTTGCGGCCGTCGCGCCGATCTTGGACGCCGTTGGCCCCCTCCCCCATGCCCGTCTCGACACCGATGGGGAGTCGACCGCGCCGAAGAAGCAGAAAACCCGGATGCTCAAATGCGAGTGCGCGACGTGCGGCTATACCGTCAGGACCGCGCGCAAATGGTTGGAGCTGGCCGGAGCGCCGCTTTGCCCGATCGAGGATCACGGCCAGATGCAGCATGAGCCGCTGGACGATGACGAGGCCGAGCCGGAGGAATGATGCGCCGCGCTTTCGTCAGTTCAGATTCAGCGCCGCCCTATCGTCATTTCAGCGACGATAGGGCTTTCCCTCTCGGTTCACCGCGTATACAAGTATAGGACTATACGTGTAGGAGTGTAGCATGAAGGTTCTCGCCATTCTCTCACAGAAAGGGGGCGTCGGGAAAACGACGCTCGCCACCTGTCTGGCGGTCGCGGCCGAGCAGGCCGGCAAGGTCGCTGCGATCATCGACCTGGACCCGCAGGCGACGGCCTCGTTCTGGAAAGACGTGCGCCAGCTCGACACGCCCGCCGTGGCGTCGATTCAGCCGGTGCGCCTGCCCGCCATGCTCAAAGCCTGCGAGGATGCCGGCACCGATCTTGTCGTGATCGACGGGGCGGCGGTCGCGCGCGACGTGGCCTATGAGGCAGCGCGCCAAGCCGATTTCATCCTGATCCCGACCAAGACGGCCGTATTCGACACCATGAGCATGACGCACACGCTCGACGTTGTGCGCCAGCTCGACCGCGCCTTTGCCGTGGTCCTTACCTTCGTGCCCCCACAAGGTCAGGAAACCGGCGATGCGATTCAGGCCGTGGCGGAGCTGGGCGCGACGGTTTGCCCGGTGACGATCGGCAACCGCAAAGCCTTTTTCCGCGCCCAAGCCGCAGGCCAGGCCGTGCAGGAGTTCGAGCCGCACGGACCAGCGGCCGACGAAATCCACCGGCTATACGAGTATACAACTATACGCCTATACAATGAAGCGGAGGCGGCGTGATGGCGAAGGGCGGAAACAGTCTGCAAGCGGTGCTGAACCGCGCCAAGGCGGACGGAGACGCGGCCCCGGCACCAGCGCCGGCGATCGAGCCGGTAGACGTGTCCCGCAAGGCCCCGCCGAGCGGCCGACAGGGGACCAAGTTGATTGGCGGGCATTTCCCCCCGGAGGTCAGCACACAGCTTCGTATTATCGCGGCCGAGGAAGGGACGACCGTTCAAAGCCTGCTAGGCGAGGCGCTGGACGACCTGTTCGTGAAGAAGGGGAGGGGGCGCATCACCAGCTAGTATAGGTGTATAGCTGTATACGCCTATACTAGCGCAAGGGGGCGGTCTTGTGCTTGTTGCGGCAGAAGCCGATGAAGGCGGCGCGGGGGCTTTTCAGTTCCGGCCGTCCGCTGTCGATCCACCATGACACCCATTGGTCATAGAGCGCATACACGTCATAGCCAGGCGCAACGCTCTTGGCGTCGTGGAAGCCTTCGGGGTCGATATAGGGCCGTTCGGGTTCCGCCTCGATCGCCTCGACCGTATCCAGCGCCTCGCGATTGCGGAACGTGACCGTATCGCCGTTCATTTCCACGGCATAGTCGGGCAGATGATCGTGCGCGACGAGATCGCGCAGCATCGAGCGGAACACGCGCAGATGGCTACTCGCGCCAGTCTTTTTCTGTAGCGTTTCGACCGAGATCGACCATTTTTCCTGCGCGCCGCAATGCTTGCGCGCCAGCTCGTAGATGCGCCGTTCGAGCGGCTTGCGGAGACGGAAATAGTCGCGGTGCAGCGTCAGGACACTGCGCCCCTCGACCATCTTGAACAGCCAATCGGAGAGCGTGACCTTGATTTCCGACATTTGGCCGGAGCGGGTTTGCCGCACGATCCGCCATTCGTTGATGAGGCCGAACCCTTCGGTGATTTCCTCGCCATCGGCCTTGATGTTCGTGGTGATCCGCGTCCCCGACAGGCGCTCGAACGCGCTCCGCAGTCGGTCATAGCCGTCGCCATCGGTTTGCCGGTTGGTCCACACTAGCAGATCGCGCGCCGTGAGGTGCAAGGTGCGGCTCGGCCGCTCGCCCTGGTTCATCTTCCCGATGAGCTGGGAGATGCAGTAGATCAGAATATCCTTGTCGTGGATCGTCGCCAGCCCTTTGACGCTGGGGACGATTTCGAGCTTGTTGCCGTTATGCTCGTAGCGGAACACGCGCCGATCGGGCTTGGTCGCGAGCGAGAAAATCGGATGCTCCATCGAGGCCATGTCATCCTTGGGGATGGCGTCGAGAACATCGCAAATGAACAGATCGGGATCGGGATAGCGAACCGGCAACAGGGGAGGGCGACCCTCCGCGCCGTTCGGGGTTTCGTTGACGGCAAGCGGAAGTTCGGGGTTTCGTTGACGGTCAGGCTCGATTCGGGGTTTCATTGACGGCCACCGTAGATTCGGGGTTTCATTGACGCAACGAAAAAGTTCGGGGTTTCATTGACGCTCGCCGACGATTCGGGGTTTCGTTGACGCAGATTCGGGGTTCTGGAGTCACCGGATTCGGGGTTCCGTTGACGCCCAAGGCCAAAAAATGGCCGATTTCACTATTATATTCAGTATCTTACGGAGACGCCAAAATCCCGTAACACGACTCTTTAACCCATATATTAACACTAGGCCGCCCTGTGGATAACTTTTGCCGCGACGTGGTTTCACCCACCAGCATCCCGCCAGATCGGACAACCTGTCCCGGAAATCGGGACAGAGGCAGCGCGACTCACTGGCGCAGTGCTTGAAGCACGGTCAGAGGGAAGAAAAGCGCCGCCTCTTGGGGGCTTCGCCCCCGCCGGCTCGCGGCCTGCGGCCGCCCCGGATCGCTTTGCGATCCTCCCACCCGGCATCCCCCATGATGAGCCGGCTTCGCCGGCACGCTTTTTGTTGGATTAGGGATCGTTTAAACGCTGCGCCCCTGCCGCGACCACAGCGCCAGCGGCACCGTCGCAATTGGCTTTCCAGAAAAGCCAGGCGGATAGGGCAGCGATCAAGCCGAGAGGGCAGGGGAGGCGGAAACGTCGCGGCAGGGGCGATTTCCGGGCCGCTGGGCGTCATTCTGAGCGTTCGGCAGGGTTGGAGAGGTCGAGCGCCCGATGCCGCTCTACGGGCTTCCTAGGCGGCCGATTTTTTGGAAGCTAGATCCTCGCACGATCGCGCGCGACGACACGGAAGTGCGTTTTATGGACGCTAGGGCTGAAAAACGGCAACATCGGGTCCGAGCGGCCGCGATCGGCGCGGCGAGCTTCAAGATTTGTGCGCCAGACAACGATTTCGCGAACCTGGCCCGATCATCGTTGCGGGAGAGGGCGGAATCCTACGCTAAGAACCGGCAGGGGAGGGCGCGGAAAGTCCGCTAAACAACGCCCAGGCCGAACAGACGGCGAACTTGTATATTTGTATACGCCTATACATTCGCGCCCTGTGGCGCGTGGTGCTATCGCTTCAATTCAGGACGGGTTTGTCGTCGGCCGATGGATCAGCGTGGAAAAGGCCCTCCATCGGATTGTCGCGAATATACTCGCCGCCTTCGGCAAATGCCCGGAGAGGATCGTTGCCCTTCATGCGGCCAGCGGTGATTTCGCGTTCGGTCACGCGCAAAAGCACGGCCTTGTCGATCTGCCCGTCAACCAAACTCTCCTGGCGGAGCATGAGATGGTAAGTCGAAAGGTTATCGGCCAGAAAGCCGATGATCTGAGAGCCTGGGGCTTGTGCCTTGGCCAAGCCTTCGGCAGCGATGTTGGTCAACGCAATGTGCATACTTATCAGGCGGACACGGTTAAATTCGTCGCGCTCGACAGCGTGCAGTTCTATCAGCTCATCGACCAATGCTTGTAGGTCACAGCCCGGCTCGCCGATGCTTTTCATGAATCGATCGGCAAATTCCTCAAATCGTTCATTAGGCATGGTCGAAATACCTTGTGTTTGAGACGGTTTAAACGCTCTACACCTTGTCGAACTTCCCCGCGAACTCGCGATCGGCGAAATAGCGTAGCTTGGCGGCGACGATCGGCCGTTGCCCCGCGAGGAACAGGAGCTGCAAATCCTCGCGCAGCGTGCGGACCTCATCGGGCGTGAGCAAGGGGCGGCCGACATGCTGCGATCCGAACGATATGCCGGTCTCTTCCGCGTCGATCGCGCGGCTCATGCTCTCGAACACGACCGTTTCCTGGCCGAGCAGATCGGAGACGAGCTTGGCGCTGTCGTGATCGTTGACGCCGAATATCTGCAAGACGCCGGCGTTCGACAGGAAGGTGCCGGCGCGGCGCTCGTAGAGCGCGCGGAGCTGGTGAACGTCTTGCAGGATCGGCCAGAGGGCCCCTGTGCATTATTCGGCCACAGATTCACGGTAGGCGAGCTTGAGGGACGTCGGCGCCAGCTTCTCTGCCAGGGATTGCGCTACGTAAGCCGTCGCGGCCACACAAAAAGGCCGGCACAACGGCCGGCCATAGTTTTAGGAGAGGATGCCTGAAAGGCATCCTCATGCTGCACCTGCGAGCAGCCGTGCGCAATACAAATCCGCAGGCACCGTTGGTGAAGGCGGCTCCAGTGTCTATCAGGCGGCCAGCATGTCCTTCATCGTTGCGGGGTCAAGCCGTCACCGGCGCAGTTCTTCGATCCCGAGTTCCTGCCATATCCACCCGAAGTCGTACGTCGCCATCGGATCATCGATGTCAGCGTGTCTCCCACTGAGATTTTCGAGATGTTTTAGCCACGTGGCGAGTTGGTCGCGTCCGGCCTTGCTGCCGGCGCATTGTCGCGGCGTTTTGTCGCCGAGCATCGGGACAGGCTCATCGAGGAGTGTCCGGTATTGACGATCGAGCATGCCGTGGACAAGCGGGGTGGCGACCTCGACCGGGATGTCCGGTGCCGGCTCCGACACGGTTCGTCCTTCCTGACGCGCAGCCATCGCCTGTTCGATCGTCTCGATCTCGGTCAAAGGTGTTCCCACCAGGGCGCCGAGCGCCTGGGTGACGAGTGCAACGCCGCGTTCTGCACGTTCGGCCGAGGTGACGGAGAGGATCAGAGCGCGGCCCTTGAGTTCCAGATTCCCAAGCACCGGCGTGCCGTCTTCCATTGACACACCCCACGCCATCTGGCCGGTGCCTTTCTTGCCCTGTTTTGTTCTGGTGCCGAGCCAGTTCCAGAAATGTGACGTTTCCCGCTGCAGGGCGGGCACGGTATCGAGGCGGTCGCCGATGAGTGCCTGCGTCGTCCCCCGCGTGAACGGAAAACGGACACGGTGGAAAACAACCTCCTCGCCATCGGCGTTATGCAGCGTGGGGATGGCGACAGGCTCGAGCATCCTGGGCAAGATGTCGAACAGCCAGACCATCGAGATGAGCGGCGCCAGGTCGCGCAGTTGATCATCGTCGATCACTAGTTTCGCGCGCGGGCCGCGCTTGCCCTGTCCCAGGCGCAATGCCTCGAGAAGGGCGCTGGTGGCTTCCGCTGTAAAGGACAGCAGGCCGCCTGCCAGGATCCTATGCCCGCTCACCGGAATGATGCGCACGCCGATCCGATCCCACGGGCCCAGCGTCCTGGACGCGGTGCGCTCGCGGACCTGGACGGGATCACCGCCCCGGATCAGATCTCGCGCGAGGAAGCCGACGCCGGGCTCGATCGCGCTGACTTCATAGACGCTCATGACGGAGGTCTTCAGCGCGCGCATGTAGAGCTTGTTGGGGCCGGCCTCGTTCCATCCGCGGCGCTTGAGATATTCGTCCACGATGTTGCGGCCATCGGGCTCGAAGACGCGGGTCACCAGGTCCTCGAACGCGCAGCCCCACAAGGTCATGGCCCAGTGATCCCCGATGATGCCGGGCAGTTCGTCGGAATCGATGTCGAACTGCGTGAGAACCGGCCCCAGATGATCGTCGAGCGCGTCATGCAGGTCGTCGGCCCACTCGGGCCGTGTCGCGAACTTCATCAGCCCGGTCAGGTCGTGGCCGCGTTTCATGCCGGTAGCTCCATAGTCTGTCGGTGCGCGGCGACGATGCGCGAAACGGTCGGCTCGCTGACATGATAGAGCCGCGCCATCTCGGCGCCGGATTTTCGTCCGGAGATGACGGACTCCGCGATCTCGCGCCGTTGCTTTTCGCCGAGTTTGCGCCGGCGTCCGCCGATCCGCCCTTCGGCACGCGCCTGGGCGAGGCCGGCGGAGGTGCGCTCGCGGATCATGGCGCGCTCGAACTCGGCGAAGCTCCCGACCATCTGCATCATCATGCGACCTGCGGCCGTGGTGGTGTCAATCGCCTCGGTCAGCGAGCGGAAGCCCGCGCCCGCCGCCTCGATCCGCTCCATAATGTGCAGCAGATCCTTGAGGCTGCGCGATAGCCGGTCGAGTTTCCAGACGACGACGACGTCACTGTCGCGTAACTGGCCGATCATCTCCAGGAGCTTTGGCCGGTCCCAGCGCCCGCCACTGGCAATTTCCTCGAACACGCGCCTGCACCCAGCCGCGTCGAGGGCGCGGCGCTGGGCGGCGTTCGACTGCTCGTCACCCTTCGACACCCGCGCATAGCCGATCAGATAGGGTGCCCTGGTCAAATCCTGCCTTTCACAAACGGCCGTATCCGGAGGCCAGTGCGGCATGAACGGATTCCTGCGGCCTCTTGTCTTTCACAATCCTCTTTCAGAATCATGCCGAAAGGCAAGTGGTTTTTGGAGGTTCAAAGATGCCCGGACGGATTCCGATGACGACGCGGCAGCGCGCTGCCCTGCTGATGTTGCCCGACGACGAGGCGGCGATCGTGAAGCACTATAGTCTGTCAGGTGAGGACATGACCGCGATCGACACCGCGCGCACGCCCGCCACCCGACTCGGCTACGCCCTGCAGCTTTGTTGCCTGCGCTACCCGGGCCGGCATCTGCGCCACGGGGAACTGCTGCCTGCGGTCATGCTCGACCATATTGCCGAGCAGGTCGGGGTGGATGCAAAGGTCATAGCTGATTTCGCCAGACGCACGCCCACGCGCTACGATCAGCTCGCCGCGATCAAGACGCGCTTCGGCTTCAGCGATCTGAGCCGCCCGCACCGCGTGGAATTGCGGACATGGCTGACAAACGAGGCGGCGAGCATCATCGACGGACGCGCGCTGCTCGGCCGGCTTCTGGATGAGATGCGCGCGCGTCGGATCGTGATCCCGGGTGTCAGCGTCGTGGAGCGCATGGCGGCCGAGGCGATACATCAGGCGGAAACGGATCTCGTGGCCGCGATCGATGGCGGCCTTGGCCATGAGATGCGTCAGCAACTCGACGCGCTGATCGATGACAAGGTGCATGACCGGCAGAGCCGTCTGTCCTGGCTGCGCGAGCCAGAACCGCGTGTCGCATCCGCTTCGCTTTTGGAAATCGTCGAAAAGATCACGCTGATTCGTGGGACGGGCATATCGGCTTTCTCCCCTGATGTTCGCCACGAACCGCGCCTGGGGCAATTCGCCCGGGAGGGTGTGCGCTACACGGCACAGGCTTTCCAGCAAATGCGCCCGGCCCGCAGGCGGGTCGTGCTGCTCGCGACGCTGCGCGAGCTGGAGGCGACACTGACCGATGCGGCGATCGATATGTTCATTGCGCTCGTGGGGCGGGCCCATCTGCGCGCCCGCAAACGGCTCGAACAGCGCGTGGCCGTTTCCGGCCGCGAGGGCCGCGAACGGATGTTACGCATCGCCAGGGTTCTGGAAGCGATCAGCCAGGCGGCCCGGGCTGGCGGCGATGTCGCCGCGGCGGTCGATGCCGTGGCATCCCTCGACATCATCGACGCCGACGCCGC
>NZ_ATDO01000105.1:0-17939 GCF_000445085.1 Sphingobium sp. HDIP04
TGATGCCGAACCTGCCGGGCGCCGATGCGCCTGCGGCTGCCGCGCCCCAGCCGGGGGAGATCGTCGTCACCGGCCACACCCGCCCGCCGCCGGGCGATCCGCTGGAACGGTTGAACGAAAAGAGCTTCGAGGCCGTGCAGTCGGTCGACAAGGCGGTGGTGGAGCCGGTCGCCAAGGCCTATAACAAGGGCCTGCCCAAGCCCGCGCGCAAGGGATTGCGCAACTTCTTCTCCAACCTGCAGGAGCCGGTGGTCTTCCTTGCCTATATGCTCCAGTTCAAGCCGGGCAAGGCGATGGAGACGGCGGGGCGCTTCACCATCAACACGACGCTGGGGGTGGCGGGCCTGTTCGACGTGGCGAAGCGCAAGCCCTTCTTCCTGCCCTATCGACCCAATGGCCTCGCCAATGTGCTGGGCTATTACGGGGTGGGGCCGGGGCCTTACATGTACCTGCCCATCGTCGGGCCGACGACGCTGCGCGACATCATCGGGGACACGGTGGACAAGCTGATCGTGCCCTTCGCCGTGGGCAAGCCGTTCAACGAGCCCAAATATGTGATCCCCGCGACGATCCTGAACCAGTTGGGCCAGCGCGCCGCCTTCGACGAGACGATCCAGCAGATCCGCAGCGAGGAAAATCCCTACGCCTATTATCGCGAACTCTACCTGAAGCAGCGTAAGGCCGAGATCGAAGCGCTGCACGGCCGCGCCGTGGAGGAGCCGGTGACGCCGGTCTACGGGCCTGGGTTGGGGAAGGCGCCGCTGCCGGAGCCGACCCCAACCCCCTGAAAATTGTCCTGTTTGGGTTGAAGCACGACGTGCTCCTGCGCAAGCAGGAGCCCAGGTCGACCGTCGGAACTGGGTTCCTGCCTGTGCAGGAACACGCTTCCTTCCAAACCGGACAACCCCCGTCATTCCCACCTCCGCGGGAATGACGGGGGTTGTGCGTGTTGGAGGATAGGGCGGGGATCACCGCCCCAACAACCCCCGCGCCTGCCCGGCGATCTCCGCCAGCATCGCGACATTGGGCGTCGCCGCCGCCTTGGCGCGCTGGACCAGGGCGCGGAACTGCTGGATGCGGGCGCCCTTTTCCTTCAGCCATGCCTCGACATGATGGGCGATGTCCTTGCCGGCCCCTTGCGCCAGGAAGTCGAGCCGCACCTGCTGCATGTCGCGCGCCACGCCGGAGATCAGCAGCCGCTCCCACGGGTCGGACGGCGCCATGCGCGCGGCGGTGGATTGGACCCAGTCGATGCCGACCGCTTCGCCCAGATGGGTGAAGGCGCGGGTGAGGGCGACTTCATCCACCGACAGGCGCCCGGCCAGCGCGGCGATGCCGACCGCGCCGTCCAGCTTGAACAGCCCGGCGGCGCGGCGGGTCAGCGCTTCCGGCGCGCCCAGGGCCAGCAGCCGATCGGTCACCGCCGTGACGCGGCGCAGCGCCTCGCTGGTGAGCAGGTCGTCCACCTGCTTCGCCAGCTTGTCCACGCCCTTGGCCAGCGCGCCATGGCCCGCCTGCGGCAACGTGCCGGGCGGCAGGCTGCGGAGGATGTCCGCGATCTGCGCCCGCATGCCGCTGGCGATGTCTCCGAACAGGGCAAGCCGGGCGGCTTCGGACATTTCCGCCGCGTCTATATCCTCCCATAGCCCGCGAATGTCGTACAGCCGCTCCGCGATCAAGAAGGCGCTGGCAAGGTCGGCCAGCGAACAGCCCTCCTCCTCCGCCAGTTCGAACGGATGGATCAGGCCCAGCCGGTTGACGATGCGGTTCGCGACCTTGGTGGCGATGATCTCCTTCTTCAGCGCGTGGGCGGCGATGGCGTCGGCTTCCTTCTTCCGCATCGCGGGCGGGAAGGCCTGGGCCAGTTCGGCGTCCATGCCGGCGTCGGCGGCAAGGTCTCCATGCTCGATGGCGTCCTGCAAGGCGAGCTTGGCGGTGGAAAGCAGCACCGCCAGCTCGGGCCGGGTGAGGCCAAGCCCATCCTGGCCGCGCCGCAGCAACTGGTCGTTGGCCGCAAGGCCCTCGACCTGCCGATCCAGCCGGCCCGACTCCTCGAAGGTCTCGATCAGCCGCACATAGCTTGCCAGTTCCGCCGCGCCGCCAGCCTCCGCGATGGAAAGGCCGAGCGCCTGGAGCCGGTTGTCCTCCAGCACGATGTCGGCCACCGCGTCGGTCATCCCGACCAGCAGCTTGTTGCGGTCTTCGAAGGACAGGCGGCCCTCCGCCATTTCCTTGTTCAGCGCGATCTTGATGTTCACCTCATTGTCCGAACAGTCGACGCCCGCCGAATTGTCGATGAAGTCGGTGTTGATCCGCCCGCCGCGCAGGGAGAAGGCGATGCGCGCCGCCTGGGTGACGCCCAGATTGGCCCCTTCGCCCACCACCTTCACGCGAAGCTGCTCGGCATTGACGCGCAGCCGGTCGTTGGCGGGGTCGCCCACATCGCCATGGCTCTGCGCGGCGGCCTTCACATAGGTGCCGATGCCGCCGAACCAGAGCAGGTCGTTCGGGCTTTTCAGGATCGCGGAGATGAGCGCAGTCGGCTCCATTTCCGTGTCGGCGACACCCAATATCGCCTGCACCTCCGGCGTCAGGGGAATGCTCTTGAGGCTGCGCGGGAAGACGCCGCCGCCCTGGGAGATCAGCGCCTTGTCATAATCGTCCCAGCTTGATCGCGGTAACTGGAACAGCCGGTTGCGTTCCTCCCAGCTTCTCGCCGGATCGGGATCGGGGTCGAGGAAGATGTGACGGTGGTCGAAGGCGGCGACCAGCCTGATCGCCTTGCTCAGCAGCATGCCGTTGCCGAACACGTCGCCCGACATGTCGCCGCAGCCCACGACGCGCACCGGATCGTTCTGCACGTCGACGCCCATTTCCGCGAAGTGGCGCTTCACGCTGATCCACGCGCCCCTGGCGGTGATGCCCATCGCCTTGTGATCGTAACCGTTGGAGCCGCCGCTGGCGAAGGCGTCGCCCAGCCAGAAGTCCCGTTCCAGCGCGATGGCGTTGGCCACGTCGGAAAAGGTCGCCGTGCCCTTGTCGGCGGCGACGACGAAATAGGGGTCGTCGCCGTCATGGATGACGACCTGGGCCGGATGCCTGACCTTACCCTTGACGATATTGTCGGTGACCGACAGCAGGGCGCGGATGAAGATGCGGTAGCTTTCCGTGCCCTCCGCGAACCAGGCGTCGCGGTCGACCTGCGGATTGGGAAGCTGCTTGGGATAGAAGCCGCCCTTGGCGCCGGTCGGCACGATGACGGCATTCTTCACCCGCTGCGCCTTCATCAGGCCCAATATTTCGGTGCGGAAATCGTCCCGCCGGTCGGACCAGCGCAGTCCGCCGCGCGCGACCGGACCGGCGCGCAGGTG
Organism: Sphingobium sp. HDIP04; assembly: GCF_000445085.1. Lineage (NCBI taxonomy): Bacteria > Pseudomonadati > Pseudomonadota > Alphaproteobacteria > Sphingomonadales > Sphingobiaceae > Sphingobium > Sphingobium sp. HDIP04. The sequence goes on from NZ_ATDO01000105.1 coordinate 3,372, forward strand.
GATGCCCTCGACCCGCGGCGAATAGACCCAGATCTCCCGCCAGGGCAATGGCGCGGGCAAGCCGGGAATCCGCGCGCTGTCCAGCTTGAAGGCCAGCGCCTCCTGCGCGGCCTCGCTATAGAAATTGGTGCGCAGCGTCGCGGAGATCACTGCCCGCAGCAGGCGCAGCACGCGATCCTCGTCTATGGCGGTGACCTTCTCCAGCCCCGCCTCGATCTCCCGTTGGGCGGCAGCGGCGCGGGCTGGGCCGTTCCTGGCCTCCGGATCGTGCAGCGCTTCGAACAGCTCGATGAGCTGGCGGGCAATGCCCTGTTCGCGCCGCAGCGTTTCGGCGAAGGTCGCCATGCCATAGGCCATGCCGGTCTGCCGCAAATAGCGGAACAGGGCGCGCAGCAGCACGACCGATCGCTGGTCCAGCCCGGCCGTGACGATCAGTTCGTTGAAGCGGTCGTTTTCCGCCACGCCTTCGGTGACTTGCGCGATCGCCTCCGTGACGATGTTGGCGCGGGCGATCACCGTTTCCGCGTCGCCCCCCGCCGGCAGTTCCAGGACGAAGCGCTGGACATGGCCAAGCGCGCCCCCCTGTCCCCTGGCTTCCACCGCCGTCAGCATCTCGTCGATCACGCGGAAGCCGAAATTCTCGAAGGCGGGGACCACTTCGGACAAGGCGATGGCGTCATGGCTGTAGAGTTTCAGCCGCAGCCGTTCGGGCGCATCCTCAGCATTGCGGTAGATGCGGATCGACTTGTCGCCGGGGGCCGACAGGCTGTGCAGCAGGCGGATGTCGATGGCCGCCTCCGCCGGGCCGGCGCCGTTGCGGTAGCCCATGGGGAAGCCGGGGGCGTAGCGCTGCGCCAGCGTCGCGGCGCGGCCCGCCTCCTCGCTTTCGGCCAGCGCCTCCTCCACGGCGGGCAGCCAGCCGCGCACCATCTGCTTCAACTGCCGGTCGAGCGGTTGCTCGTCGGGCACGATGCCGCCGTCGCGCAGGTCGAGCGTGATGCGCAGCAGGGCGAGGCCGCTTTCCTCCAGCGCGATCGACCAGCTCAGCACCGGGCCGTTGCAGGCCTGGCTCAGCATGTCCTGCACCGCGACGCGGCGCGCCGTGGTCAGTTCCTCGCGCGGCAGCCAGGCGAAGGCGTAGAGATGGCGGGCCAGCGCGCTTGTCCCCAGCACCAGCTTCGGGCGCGGTCGGTCCGTCAGCGACATGAAGGTCAGCACCAGCCGCTCCAGCGTCTCCCGGTCGAAGCCGATGAGGATGTCGTGGGGCAGGGCGGTCAGCGCATGGGTCAGCATCTTGCCCGCATGGCCATGCGGATCGAAATCGAACTTGTCCATCAGCGCCGACAGGGCGGAACGCAGCAGCGGCACCTTGTCCGGCGTCGTCGCCAGCCCCGCGCTGGTCCACATGCCGGCGTGGATGGAAAGCGCCGTCACCTGCTTGCCGTCCCGCACCGGCACGATGATCAGGTCCAGCAGGACCGGGCGATGGACCCGCGAAAGCCGGTTGGACTTGATGATGAGCGGCGTGCGCTTGCCTTCCTCGAACCAGTTGAAGGCCGCATCCATGGTGGCGGGGGCCAGCAGGGGCCGGTCGTGCAGGCCGCAGACGCCGATGCGCGTGGTCGCCTTTCCATCGCGACGGCGCACTTCATGGCCGATCTGGGTGAAGTGGCGGGCCAGGAACCAGCGGAGCAGCGCCGCCCCTTCCTCGTCCGGCACGGCATCGGCGTCGGCGGCCATCGCCTCCCGCATCCTGGGCCAGTCGGCCACGGCGGCGCGGACGTCGGCCAGCGTTTCCTCCAGCGCCTTTTCCAGCGCCCGGCGGGCCTTCGCATCGGCGCGGTCCGCCTCGATATAGATCATCGATTCCCGGCGCGCACCGGCGGTTTCATTGTCCAGGATCGCCTTCAAATGACCGTTGCCGTCGCGGTCGACCGACAGGACGGGATGCAGCAGGCGATGGATGATGATGTCGGCGGCGGCCAGCGCATTGGCGATGGAATCGACCAGAAAGGGCATGTCGTCATTGACGATGGCGATCCGCATGTAGCGCCCCGTCGCCCCTTCGCCCAGCGTTTCCATGGCGATGGCGACATGGCCGGGGCGGCGGGTCGCGGCGGTCCCGGCGATGAAGGCGGCGGCCGTCAGCATCGCCTTCTGGTCGAAGCCTTCGCTTTCGCCGGGAAGCGCCCCCCGCGCCAGCGCGGCTTCCAGCGCCTTGCTTATATTATGGTCAACTTGCCTCGATTCAGCCAATGCCGTCATGCGCCTGCCTCTTGCCGCGGGTTCTTTCCCGCTTCCGTGAACGGAGAAGGCGCTGCAGAACCGCCACGCGACTTCTCAAATCGATGCGGTCCACTATGCGCCACTGCGGCGTGAGGCTCAACCCAGAACGGGAAACAAAGTTACGTCATATTGAAATAATATGATGCAGCGCAACATGGGACGCATGCCCGAAGAGAAGAGATGGAGATCGGAGCATGATGCCGTCCTGTCAATCCGGCACGGCTGTTTCTGCCGACGGAAGGGGCTTGGGGAGCGACCAAGGAGGGTTCCGATCGCTTGGAAATCGCTCTAGCCCGCAGCGGCGATGATGGCCCGCCGGCCGATCTCCGACCCTTCCGGCAAGGCGCCGACGATGGCGAGCGATCCGTCCTTTTCCCGCCGGGCGATGACCACGGCCAGGCCGTCGCCGTCGGTGGCGACCGCGAAGGGATCGAGCGCGGCGGCAGCCTTCATCGCCGCGCGCGCGGTCTGCTGGCGATCGGGCTTGGCCGGGCCGTCGGTGCGGCGCTGGGCCCGTTCGTCGCGGACCAGCGCTTTCAGGCCGCCGTCATAATTGGCGAGATAGTCGCCGAAGCTGCCCAGGGCGATGCCGTTGGCGCGGGCATGGTCCAGCGCTGTGGCATATTCGGTGATGCGCGTCTTGTCGTAGCTGGAACCGAAGACCAGCTTCACCACGGCGGTCATCGGGGCGCGGGCCTGGACCTTGAGGCCGCTATTCTCCAGCAGTTCGGCATATTCATCCGGACGGGCAATCGTGACCAGCGCGAAATCGTAGCTGAGGCCGATGGCGCGATAGAGCGCCGCATGGCTGCGCGCTTCGCTGGTGCGGGCCTGCTCCGCGCTGTCGCGGGCGAGGGCGAGCCAGTCGGCCAGCGGCGCGTCCTCGTCCGGGCTTTCCATGCCGCCAAGGTCGAGCGTGTCGAAATCCTCCACGGCGGGACCGTCGGCCCAGATCGGCGCGACCGGCGGCGCGGCGGGGCTGGAGAGCAGGGCGGCTTCCACCTCCCGGTCGATCTCCGCCGTGACGGCCTGGCTGGCCGCTTCCTTCCAGTTGATGACGCCGAAGACGAAGTCGATCGTCTCGTCATCCGAGGAGAAGGGCATCAATATGCCGCGATACAGGATTTCCGCCCCGCGCTGGTTGACGAATCCGGCTTCGAATCCGATGGGCGCGGCGTTGGCGATGATCTGGAGATAATGGTCGGTCAGCCGCGACAGCAGCGACCGGGCGGGCACGTCGTTGATATACTGGATCTGTCCTTCGATCTCGCATTCCTCGCGCAGCGCGGTGCCGAGATAGACGATGGCGGGATTTTCCAGCCCCGTGCTGAAGTCGAGCAGGACGCTGAACGGCCCGAAATCCTCCAGATCCTGAGGGACCAGATCCTCGATGGACGGCAGGCTGCGGTCGCCCAGCAGAGACGCCCAATAATTATAGGCGCGCACCTGCATCCGGCGCTCGTCGGCGCCGACAAGCGGCGGCGTTTCGATAGCCGCGTCGTCGGCCGGACCGAAATCGTCCTCGTCATCGGCGATTTCATGCCCCCGCAGAGTGTCCATCCCATCGGTCCTTGGTTCGGGTAAGATCTTCCTTAAGACTCGACAGTGCCATTGGATGGTAAACATGCCGTAAAGGCGGGATGAAATGATGATCCGAAGCGGTTTGGAGGCGGCGAGGGACGGCAAATCGCATTTGCCCGCTTGTCCTTACCGCCAAGCGCTGTTATCTGCCCGCCCCAACGCCGCTTTAGCTCAGTCGGTAGAGCATCGCATTCGTAATGCGAGGGTCACGTGTTCGAGTCACGTAAGCGGCACCAGAACCTTAGCCTTATCGGCCGGATTTTCCCTCCTGAAAGCGCTTTGAGATGGGTCGGTCGTGGGTTCCCAGTGGGAAGCGCTTTCGGCTTGCGATTCAAGCGGATCGAAGGAAAACTTCGCAACGGACATAGTTAGGGCATTGCTCGATCGGCTTCACCGGGGGCGCCGTCCAAGCGATGGGGGGCGAAAGTTAGGGTTCATTGGATCACAGCGGCTCGCCCAAATTTTCCAAGCGTCCGCAATGCGTATGGCTGCAATTCCAGCAAAGAGCGTGCCCACGCCACCCGCAATGACGGCTATCGCTACAGCGCCTTCCAGCACGTCTCCGTCCTCCAGAAGAAAGTGTCGGGCCAAACAATTTGTTTTGCTTTGCCCTGGATGCTCATTGCGCGGAGTTTTCCACAGGCGTTTGCGACCTAAATCCGGCTTTGTTCAGCACTGCTTCGATGAGATGCCATTCAATGCCGGGTGCATTGACGCTTAAACCCTCATCGGGGTGCTCATTTGGAGTTATCACAGCGACAATCCCGGCTTTGGCCAGCGTCTTGCGAAGGCGTTCAGCCTCCCGATCCCGCATATATTCGGATGGCGTCTTTAATCCCCAGACCTTGCGGATAATCCCCGAAACGGGAAGAAAGATGCCAGGACCAAAATCTTCGGGTGAGGGACCGCCTATGGTTTCAAAAAATTTCCCGCCTTCAAACCCGAACTCAATCCTCCAACTCTCATCAGGACCGAAACCGAGTAGCCAACTGTAGGCATCGCTGTAGCCGGGGGCGAGCAGATCAAACACCAATTCACCGTAAATTTTCGCTACCGTTTCCCGATTAGGCCCAATTTTTTCTGCAACTGCCACTATGGCTTGTATAGGATCATAGTCGTCGCGAATTCCGAGTATATCATCGATGATCTGATCCTCGGTTTCGGCGGGTCTCTTTGCAAGCAGCCAGTCAGAGTACGCTTCACCGTGCAAATTAGTCGGCCGTTCCTCCGATCGATGGTGTTTCGGGATCATCACTGCCGCTCCGGTCCGAAACAGGTTCAGCTTCGTCGCCAAGTGTGCCGCAGTTTGATAGTTGCTCGGATGGATTTCTCGCGCGCTACCTAATTGCGCTGCTTCCTGAAGAAGGCTCGCGAATGAACGCATTATAGAGATATTCAATCCGAAGCGACGCAGTTGACCTAAGATTGCAGCTATGTTGACTTGGACGAAGTCGAACCTCCGATGGCTGCCGCGCCCGCTGCCGCCCTCGGTTGGGACAAGCAGCCCTTCGCGGCTCCAATAGTTGAGCGTCGTATCATCCAACCCAGCAAGATTTCCCACTTGCTGGCGAGTATAGAGAGCGCGAATTGGGTCCATGGCTCGCCTATAAACGCATATGATGCGTCTGTAAACGCAAATCTTGCGTTAAGTTCGAGATTCATTGGATTGAAGCTGCAAAATGTGGGCGAAGTGGCATATTCGATTATCGATGAATGGAATGATGTATCTTCCGGCGGGGCCTGATCAGAAATTCGCATGCTGCTGCGGCGCCGTCAGGTTGTCTTCGCGCCCTAATTTTGCGTTGGCGGTCATTGAGGTATGCTGAAGCACTACCATCCTCAATGAAGTCAAAGGCTTTTATCTGAGCATCCAAAAATGTCTCATAGTCTTTTTTGCCATTAACATTGTTTAGGGAAATACGGAATTTTCCTTCTTCAGTTCGCTTAATCATCAAGAATATATCTTTATGATTAATTGAATTGGCTCCATCTTTGAAGCGAATCAATCTTGAGGAATTTACAAAAATCTTCCTTCGATTAAGCCTATTTATATAATAACGATGCAGATCGCTTGCTTCTGTTGTCTTGGTCAAATGATCGCAACAATCGATGCCTACTTCCATCGAGTCCCAATTAGGATGCGTGATGAGGTGGGTATACCGAAGTTTAGTATCACAATTATCGCATTGGCCGCAAAGGTCGCCAAGGTCATCCTTGCCAATGAACCTCCATCCATCGGTAGGCATTATTATCCCATGCTCTTTAGCGTGGCAGCCTTTGCATAAGACTGTGCATTCCTCGTAGCTATATTCCCAAGGTTTTCTGCCATCGATGTAATGGATATGATGGACCTGTAAAATTACGCCATCTTTTCTGGAGGATAAACAGTGGGAGCATTGCTCTCTATGCAGCTTTATCACCTCCGCAGCGAACGCGCGCCATTCTCTTTTACTGTATAGTTTCATAATGCCTCCAATAGGTTGGCGACATGCGCACCTATTCATAGAAGTATCGGTGATGTTGTTGTTTCGAATAACATAATGATGGAAGGGTGGTTCGAAGGTCAAGGAGGTTGCTGGTCAAAAATTTGAAATAAAGCCGTTGACTCCGCAAACCCGCAGAAATCCGTCGATTTTAATATTATCACTTATTTTCAATTGCTTATTGAAAAGCTATGTTGACGGGCCATTAAGGCTGCAAGGTATTTCTCTTTGCGTGAGTTCTTGCTCGCCAGAAATTAGGGCGCGCAAAATTCGCTATCTTATATGAACAGGCGGGATCAAACGCCTATTGCGAAGCTGCTCTAATCCCGTCAGAAAAGATCTGCCTTCCGTGAAAGCCGGAGGGTGGGGCGTAGGAACCCCAAACCTGTAGGAACTCGGTCGCCAGATTTTGGAGGCCGGGTGGCATGCGCGCATGTCCAGTCGGTTCGCCGATAAAGGCGCATGCGCCTGTGGTTTCCTCAGGTTACTAACATCCGGCTTCGGCCGTCGCTCCGAGAGGTACATAGGACGACGCAAGGTTGAAGCCGAAGGTCGCTCTCCAAGGCGTGAGGGGGCGAGCGGTGAATCATGAACAGCCATAGCGATGCTGCCTGTTCAGCCGTGCCCGTCCGGGTTCGGTTCAATTCCTCATGCTCAAAGGAAACGCACATGGTCGATACTGAGGCCTTGTCGTCAGCCTGTTCGAGAACTGCGCTCAATATATTGGCGGTTTCGCAACCTACTGGGCATAAAGATTGGTGTGCGCGGTCGGCAAAGGGGGTCGTGTTCGATAACTGCGGTTATGTTTCCTGCTCGCTTGCTGGTTGACGGATGGCACGGAATGCGCATATTTATGCGTATGAAAGGAGGCTGCAATGGGCAGGTATGAGCATGAATTTGCTGGGCAGGCCCGTAAGCCGACCAATGTGTCTCTCGATATAGCGCTGGTGGCGGAGGCGAAGAGGCTGGGTCTCAACATTTCGCGTGCATGCGAGGTAGGATTGATCGAGCAGATAGCCAAGGAGCGGGGGCGGCTATGGAGGGTGGAAAACGCTTCTGCGCTGGCAAGCTCAAATGATTACGTTGAGCAGAATGGCTTGCCTTTAACGAGGCACCGCCAATTCTGATGGCGAAATTCGATGTGTACCGCCAGAAGAGTGGCGGTCCCTGTGTGCTCGATTGTCAGGCGGACCTGCTCAGCGATCTGAACACGCGCCTTGTCGTCCCGCTGCTGCCGATTGACCGAGCCCCCAAACCTGCAGCGCGGTTGAATCCGATATTCGAGGTGGAAGGCGTGCGGTTTGTGATGGTTACGCAGTTTGCTGCGAGTGTCCCTATCCGCGAAATAGGAGAAATAGTGCAATCGCTCGGTTCTGAGGCGGACGCGATTGGTGCCGCACTGGACATGCTCATCATCGGTTTTTGAAACTGAGAGCCGGAGTGCGTATCTGATCTTGTTTTGGCATAGAGGCCGATTGGATTGACTTGTTGGAAAATGTTGCTGATATGTTCCCACCGCGATGGCAAATCGGGGTGGCATGATGGAGATATCATCGGAAACGTATCGGCATGCATATGCCATTTGGTTGCGAACCGGAAGTTGGCCGGTTGCGCAACACCACGGCGACATTGAAGTCAAATTCAATCCCTATCACGATCCTAGAAACGGGCAATTCACTTTCGCGCCGGGCGGGTCGCGCTCGCTGAGTCGAGTAATAGTTTCACCTGGTCGGCGAGATGCTACTCGCACGGAGGGTGTGGCGACGGTCGCCGGTAGTCAAGTTGGCGGCGGCTTGAATGTCCTGCCCGCCGAAGGCCGATCCGCGCCGCCCCAAGATATTGTGTATCGGTCAAGCGAAAGTAATGCCGCTATTGTACTTGCATCGTTACCTCGCGTGCCGAGAGTCCCGCGCGAAAGCAATATTCGGGCATTCCAGGATCCTATGACGCTGCAGCAGGCTGTGCCCGGTTTGCAAGGCCAGCCCGGAGGGGCGATTGTCGCGCTTGCCGACAGCCTCTTCGATATTGCTGGTCCTGCACAAGAACTGACCGCCGAGCTGACGCGCGAATGATCGAACCAGTTGATTAACTAAATCCGCGCTGTCGATCCTAATTATCGGTTTGATAGTCTTGGTTTCCCTCAGACATTGCACGGCCAGGTCAACCAATTGGACACGCTGTGCTCGATCAAGCTGTAGCATTTCTAAGAACCGGGAACGAAGTGCGCCCATTGCAGGTCGAAACGCTCCGTTTTGTCCAGGAGAGAGTTGATCAGGCTTATGCGGAGGGTATCAAATTGTTAAGTGCAGGCAGGCTGAATATTCGCCTTTCGGAGCAGGAAGCACTGGGCAATTTTCATGGATCGACGGGTCCGGAGCGATCTGCGTAGGCGTTACCATCAATATGGCATTGATGCGGCCGGGAAAGGGCCAGTGCGCGTGAACAGGAGAGAGAATGACAGTTCCGGCAGTGAGTTGAGTTTTCGGCTTCCCGATATTCGTGTCGGCAATATCGCCTACGATGTTACACTCACGCAAAAGATCTTGCGAACGCCGCAGGTGCGCGGCTTTTTCGATGCTGATTTTCGTCCGACCCATGTGGTCATCATTCGTCTTCGTCAGATCGGGGCCGAGAGTAGCTACATTATCACCCGACCGGAGGCGAAGCGATGAGCGATCCTTTCATTAGCTCTTACCATAATCCTGATCCTTATATTCCTGCATCCCTCAGCGAAATCTATGATCTGCTGGGGTCCATGTTTTTGGGAGCGCCTACCTTCATCGACAAATCGGGGGTATTTCCGGAGCGGAATATCGACAGTGAGTTTCATGCATTGACCGAAGGTGCGCAAAAGGTGCGCAAGAAACTGGGGGAGGAGGATTATGCGCAATTGATCAACCTTGCTGGACAGGCGAAGGCCCTGTTCGCCGACGATCCTAACGATGATAATGGCAAAACCGATCAAGGCCGGAGCCTATTATATGAAATTGAGAAATTGATCCAAGCTGCACGGTCGCATCGCGTGGCGGTCAAGCTGAAGGATGATGAGGGCGAGGTTACTGGCGACTGACGTAAATTTGCGAGCTATCCCGACGGTATGCTGTTGGTCCGGCCTGAAGACAGTCAGGTGCCAATTTTCGACACGACCGCGATTCATGCGGCAGCGGCGATCGAGATAGCCCTGGCTGGCTAACCGGGTGCCATCACCCGAAGCTGGCGGGATGATGCATCGTGACCTGAGGCCATGCTCCCGGAAGCAGACCTATACTCGCTCCTTCTTAGCATTTTTTTCACCATGATAGTTTAGGAGCGATAATCTGGGAGAAGCTGGCGCGTGCTCAAGGCGTTACAGATTGGCTACAAACCTCGGGAGACACGTCATCCGGTGTTGATTCCGGCGCGGATGCGTGTGGGCCAGTCCTGGATCGAAGTGGTCATTCATAATCTGTCCTCCGGTGGCGCACTCGTGGCATCTGACGAAGCCCCTGAGCGCGGCACTTATATAGAGATCCGGCGTGGGCGACAGACGATTATAGGGCGGGTCGTCTGGCGGAAAGATCGCTTTTTCGGGATTCAGGCGCAGGGCAGGCTCGACATCGCTGCCATAATCAATGAACCCCGCCTAGCTTCCCGTCCCCGATCTGCGAATGATCCCGAATCATCCTATGAACGCCGAGCTCAGCCAAGAGCGGACGCAGATGCTCGCATTGCGCGCCAATTGGAGAATAGCCGACGTTGGTCAGCGGCATTCCAATTTGGTGTGTTCGTAGTCCTTGCTCTCATTGCTGCAGGCTTTGCCGCCAACGAACTTTACCACATCCTCTCGCGACCGTTTTCCGAACTGGAAAGTCACCTTTAGGTTTCGTGGACAAAGGGTATCCATAGTTTGACTGAGGCGAGTGCGACGAAGCCGAGATAGGATTCTCCGGTTTTGTCGTAGCGGGTCACGATGCGCCGCCAGTTCTTGCAGCGGCTTGGTCAAGCCATTGGAAGGGAGCAATTCTTGATCCTGTCAGAGTCCATCCCGCGGTTCGCAATCATTGGCAAGGAACGTCCGATAATTGTCCTCAAGTCCGGCAGAACTGTGCTGACCGAACGATCCATTGAATTATTCGTCAGCTTGAATGGGTCGTCGTCGACCCTTCGATCATGTTCCACCATGTGGCTGGCCAGCCAGCCGTTTTAACGCCTCATCTTTGGTCGGAAGCATCCAAGGTCACCCGCGTGGCGGCGGCAGCGGCGGCAGCCCGGTTTTCCACGCCCATCTTCACGAAAATCTGTTCCAGATGCTTGTTCACGGTACGCGCGCTGATGTTGAGAATCTCGCTCGCATCCCGGTTGGACTTGCCGCGCGATATCCATAACAGGACTTCCGCCTCGCGCCTGGTCAGGCCGAAGGCCTCCTGAAGATCGACTATCTCGCCATCCTCGATCGTGCGGGAAAGATGGAACATGGCTTCGCCCGACCCATTTTCGCCCCTTGCGGTAACGGTCAGCCTGCCGCCATCGATCGGAATGACGAGCGAACGCTGGCCGGGGGCGTTCCGGGCGGCAAGGGTCCGCATCGCGCTTTCGACCTGGGCGGTGACGGCTGGCCCCAATTCTTCGAGAAATTGCCGGGTCTGGTCCGTCGCCCATTTGATCCCGCCCGCTTCGTCGGCCACCATGATGCGCCCGCCCGCATGGTCCAGCGCGGCCAACGCCCGGCGCGCGAGCCGGGCATTGCCCAGATGGACGGCGATGCGCGCGACCAGAACCTCCAGCACCAACGGCTTGGTCACATAATCGACCCCGCCCGCCTCCAGCCCGCGCAGGACATCGGCGGTTTCGGTAAGGCCGGTCATGAAGATCACCGGCAGGTGCGCGGTCGCGGGTTCAGCCTTCAGCTGGCGGCAACCGTCGAAGCCGCCCATGCCCGGCATCACGGCGTCCATCAGGACCAGGTCGGCCCCCTCCGCCAGGGCCAGCGCCTCCTCTCCCGACGCGGCCAGGATGGCGTCCCAACCCTCGCCCTCCACCATGCGGCGGAGCATGTCCCGGCTGTCGGGATCGTCATCGACGATCAGGATTTTCGCGGTCATGACGGCTCCGTCCCGTCGACCGTCGCGGCCGGACCGAGCAGCGTCAGCACCCGGTCGCGCATCTCTTCCACATCATAGGGCTTGAGCAGATAGTCGTCATGCGGATCGTCGATCTGGCGCGGGCGCTGAAAGTCGTGGACGTTGGCCGACACCATCAGGATGCCCACATCCTCGTCCTGCTCCTGCCCGCGGATCGCGCGCGCCACGTCCCAGCCGCTCATCCGCGGCATGGCGATGTCCAGCAGGATCAGGTCCGGCCGATGTTCCCGATAGAGGCGAAGGCACTCCGCGCCGTCCTGCGCGAAAACCAGGCGGCAACCCAAGGGCGACAATATCCCGCGCGCCAGATCGAGATGCGCCGGATCGTCGTCCGCCACCAGGATCGTGCGGGGAATGCCTGCGTTCCCTTGCGCGACCGCCGCGCTTTCAGCCTTGCGATCGGCGCCCGGCGCTTCGGAAAAGAACATCTTGACGCGGAAGACGCTGCCCGCGCCGGGCCGGCTTTCCACCGTCACCTGTCCGCCCATGATGTCCGCCAGCAGCCGCGTTATCGTGAGGCCCAGGCCGACGCCGGGCTGGCCCGGCACCGCGTTGATCCGCTCGAACGGTTCGAAGATGCGCTTCAGGTCGTCGGCGGCGATGCCCACGCCGCTATCCTTGATCTCGAACTCCGCCACCGGATTGCGCCAGTGCACGGCGAGGGAGGCGGACCCCTGCGGCGTATATTTGATCGCGTTGGAGATGAGGTTGATCAATATCTGCCGCAGCCGCTTTTCGTCGGAATAGACCCATTGCGGCAGATGGGGGGCGCGGCTGTGGGAGAACTGAATGCCCCGCGCCGCCGCCTGAAGCCGAAACATGTCGCCCAGTTGGTGGAGCAGGTCGTGCAGGTTGACCGGGGCGCGCTGGATGCGGACCGACCCGTTTTCGATCCGCGATACGTCGACCAGCCCGTCGATCAGGTCGGTCAGATGGGTGGCGCTGCGGCGGATCACGCGGACCGCGTCGGCCAGATGCGCCGGATCCTTGTCCAGCAACTGGGCATAGCCGGAAATGGTGTTGAGCGGCGTGCGGATTTCGTGGCTGATGCCGACGATGAAGCGGCTCTTGGCCAGGTTGGCGGCGTCGGCGGCTTCCTTCGCGCGTTGCAGTTCGGCGTCGGTGCGGGCGTGCGCCTCTATCTCATCGACCAGCATGCTGGTCTGCCGGTCGGATTCCTCCTCGGCCGCGCGCTGGCTTTCGCGGCTGAGCACCAGATACCAGGTGGGAAAGATGCCGACGATCAGCATGCCGCCCAGCGTCGTCCACAGGATGCGGGCCACCGTCCGGCCATCGCTGCCCTGCCCGACGGATTGGTAATAGGTGACGGCCAGCACGACCGAAATGATTGTCGCCGTCAGGCCATAGGCGCCCAGGAAGCGGACGATGCGCAGGTAGACGATGTCGTTCAGCGTCCACGGCACGATCCGCCTCATCGCCTGCGCCAATTGGGCGGTCCAGCTTTGCGGCGGCTTGCAGGCGTCATGGCATCGCGCCTCCAGCGTGCAGCAGAGCGAGCAGATATTGCCCTGATAGACCGGGCAATGCGCCATGTCCGAAGGTTCGAAGCTGTTTTCGCAAAGGATGCAGCGATGCTCCTGCGGCGCAAGGATGTCGACCGGGCGGGCGAGATAATAGCGCCCGCCCGTCGCCCAGGCGAGCAGCGGCGCGGCGATGAAGGTTGTGGCGAGGCCGATGATGGGCGACACGGCGCGGGCGTCCTCGCCCAGCATGCCGCTGAAGCTGGCGGTGGAGATGAGGAGGGAGAGGACCATCGCGCCCACGCCCACCGGATTGATGTCGTGCAGATAGGCGCGGCGAAACTCAATGCCCTTGGGCGATAGGCCGAGCGGCTTGTTGACCATCAGGTCGGCGATGACCGCGCCGAACCATGCGACCGCGAAATTGCTGTAGAGCGCCAGCACGCGCTCCACCACATTCTGGATGCCGCCCTGCATCAGCATCAGCGCGATCAGCACGTTGAACACCAGCCACACCGCGCGGCCGGGATGGCGGTGGGTCAGCCGGGAAAAGAAGTTGGAGGAGGCGATCGAGCCTGCATAGGCGTTGGTCACGTTGATCTTGATCTGGCAGATGGCGACGAACAGCCCCGTCAGCATCAGCGCGGCCATGGGCGAATGGAGCAGCGCCCCGAAATTCATGTAATAGAGCATGGTCGGATTGGTGGCGTCGCCCACGCCCATGCCCGCGCCCAGCGCCATGACCGCCAGGAAGGATCCGAACAGGATCTTGATCGCGCCCGGCACGATCCATCCCGGCCCCGTCAGCAACAGCGCCGTCCACCAGCGCCTTTTGCCTGCCTGTTCCCGGTCCGGCAGGAAACGCAGATAATCGACCTGCTCGCCGATCTGGGGCAGCAGAGAGAGGAATACCGCAAGGGCAAGGCCGAAGCGGAGCGACGGCGGCGCGGGGGACGTTCCGGCATAGCCGGTCCATAGCGCCAGCCCATCCTGCCCCTTGCCGATGAAATAGAGCAGCGGAGCGCATTGCAGGATCAGCCAGATCGGTTGGGTCCAGTTCTGCCAGGCGCTGATCCGCGCGAAGCCATAGGCCGATATGGGGATGACGATGAGCGCGCTGATCAGATGGGCGATGGGCAGGGGGATGCCGAAGCACAGTTTGAGCGCCGCCGACAATATCACCGCCTCCAGCGCGAAGAGAATGAAGGTGAAGGAAGCGTAGACCGCCGAGGTGATGGTCGAGCCGAGATAGCCGAAACCCGACCCTCGCGTCAGCAGGTCCATGTCGACATTGTAGCGCGCGCCATAATAGCAGACGGGCAGGCCCGATATCAGGAAGATGATGCCCGCCGTCAGCAGCGCCAGGACCGTGCTGTCGAAGCCGTAGGCGACCGTGACCGTGGCCCCGATCGCTTCGCAGGCGAGGAAGGCGACCGAACCGAGCGCCGTGTTGGCGACCCAGGCGGGCGACCAGCGCCGCGCCTTCCGGGCGGTATAGCGCAGCGCATAATCTTCCAGCGTCTGGTTGTTGACCCACTGGTTATAGATGCGGCGGGTTCCGACCACGCGCTGCCGCTTGGCGACGATGCGGCCCGGAAGGTTGGAAGCGCCGCCCCC
>NZ_ATDO01000106.1:0-4776 GCF_000445085.1 Sphingobium sp. HDIP04
CGGCAAAGCGGGCGACGGCAAGGCCCGCGCCGTGCAGCAGCGCCGTCGTCAGCGCGAACCCGGCCGCGAACCGCCAGGCGACGGCGCCATGCGGCAGTTCCGCGCCATGGGCATGGCCATGGGCAAGGGCGAACAGTCCCACCAGTGCGAGCGCGACGGTGAGCGGCGCCCGCACGGCGAAGCAGACGGCCAGCCCCAGCACCACCAGCGACGTGGCGATCATGCCCTCCGCCAGCGGCAGCGCGCCGCCCGCCGCGGCCCATCCGAAACCGGCCAGCATGCAGGCGATGAAGGCCAGGGGCGGCGCTCCTATATGGCGGGGCAGGGCGATGCCCGCCCACAGGCCCACCATCAGCATCGCGGCCATATGGTCGAAGCCGGTCAGCGGATGCTGCAAACCGGCAAGGAAGGCCGATCCCTGCTCGCCATGCCCCGGATGCGCCCATGCGGCGGTGGGAAGGACGGCAACGGCCGCCGCAACGATCGCGCGTCCCTTCATGCTTCCGATCATCATGCTCCCTTCCGTTCCAGGCCACCGGCCTTGATAATGAAATTCGCCACGTCCGCCACGCTTTGTCCTGCCCGCACATTGGCGAAGACGAAGGGGCGATCCCCCCGCATCTTCCTCGCGTCGCGGTCCATCACCTCCAGGCTGGCGCCGACAAGGGGCGCGAGGTCAATCTTGTTGATGACCAGCATGTCCGACCGGGTGATGCCGGGGCCGCCCTTGCGCGGGATCTTGTCGCCCGCCGACACGTCTATGACATAGATGGTGATGTCGGCCAGTTCCGGGCTGAACGTCGCCGCCAGATTGTCGCCGCCGCTTTCGATCAGGATCAGGTCCAGCGCGGGAAAGCGCCGTTCGAGCTGGCCGACGGCGGCAAGGTTGATCGATGCGTCCTCCCGGATGGCGGTGTGGGGGCAGCCGCCGGTTTCCACGCCCAGGATGCGTTCGGGCGCCAGAGACCCGGCGCGGGTCAGGAATTCGGCATCTTCCTTGGTGTAGATGTCGTTGGTGATCGCCGCGATGTCGTAAGCGTCGCGGAAATATTTGCACAGCGCGTCCATCAGCGCCGTCTTGCCGGAGCCGACCGGGCCGCCGATGCCGACGCGCAGAGGGCCTGAATGGCCGAAATGATCTGAATCGAATATGTCGCTCATGTCCTGAACAGCCTGGTATATTGGGTTTCATGCGCCATGGAGCCGAGATCCGCCATCAAGCATGCCGATCCCATGGCCAGGAAGGGGTCGCCGTCGGGCAGGTCGGCAGCCTGCGCGGCGGCGGCGATGATCGCGGGCCGCAGCGCCAGCATGACGCGCTGCCCGTCGGTCTGCCCCAGGGGCACGAGCCGTTGGGCGGCGGACACCAGATTGGCCGCCAGCCCGTGCAGATAGGCGGTCGCGGCGGGCCGCAGCGCGATGCCATGGCAGGCGAACAGCGCCGCCGCCGCGACCGGGTAGACGAGATCGTCGGGATCGATCCCCTCGATCAGCCTGTCGAAGGCGGAGGCCCCCGTCGCGTCGAGGGCGATCCGGCGGAACGCCGCGCCCTGCGCCGTCGCCTCCAACCTCCGCTCATGGCTCATCTGGCTGGCCGCGCCAAGGTCGGCAATCTCCAGCAACCCGTCCCGGTCGCCGGCCCGCGCCGCGCGCCAGGCATGGACGAACAGCACCATTTCGTTATGCGCCGACCCGCGGGCGATCAGATCGCCGATCCAGTCCGCGGTGCTGGCGCGATCCGTCACGAAGCCCGCCTCCACCGCCCATTCCAGCCCGCCCGAATGAGCGAAGGCGCCGATCGGCCAGGCCGGCGACATCCAGCTCATCAGGTCGAACAGCGCGCCTTCATCCATGCGCATGCTCGTGGCGATCATGATCCCCGCCGTCATGATGATGGCGCCCATGGCCGACACCCTCATAGGCGCCGCCTTCGGGATCGAAGGGCGCCAGCACATGTTCGCACCGTCCGCCCAGCCCCTCGATCATCTCCGCGATCACATGGTCGTGCCGGATGCGCATCCTGTCGCCCAGCAACTGCGTCGGCAGGTGCCGGTTGCCCAGGTGCCAGGCCAGCCGCAGCAGCAGCGGCATGTCGGGCGCCGTGATCTCGATCAGCGGTTCGGGCGCGGCCTCCACGCGAACAAGCTCTCCGCTGTCCAGCGCCAGCCCGTCGCCGTCGCGCAAATGCACGGCGCGCGGCATGTCGAGCAGGATGCCGCGCCCGCCCTGCGTCGTATAGACCATGCGCCGCCGGTTGCGCAGATCATGGTCCAGCCGGACGCTGTCGGCCCAGGGACCGTCGACGCCGTCCCTTGCCTGCGGGATGATGGAGAGGATGCGGTTCACCGGGGCGTTCATGGAACGGGCCTTCAATAGAGGTGGTAACGTTGCGCCAGCGGCAGCTCGGCCGCCGGTTCGCAGGTCAGCAATTCGCCGTCGGCATGCACTTCATAGGTTTCCGGATCGATGCGCAGGTCGGGAAGCGCGTCGTTCAGCTTCATGTCCTTCTTGCCGATGCCCCGCGTGCCGACCACCGGCAGCACCGCGCGCGCCAGGCCCAGCCGTTCCGCCACTTCCCCGTCGATCGCGGCCTGGCTGACGAAGCTGATGCAGCTCGCCGCCATCGCCTTGCCATAGGCGCCGAACATCGGGCGGGCATGGACGGGCTGGGGGGTGGGGATGGAGGCGTTGGGATCGCCCATCATGGCGTGGACGATCATCCCGCCCTTCAGCACCAGATCGGGCTTCGCGCCGAAGAATGCGGGGGACCAGAGCACGAGGTCGGCCAGCTTGCCGACCTCCACCGATCCGATCTCGCGGCTCATGCCCTGCGCGATGGCGGGGTTGATCGTATATTTGGCGATATAGCGCCGCACGCGCAGATTGTCGCTGTCCGCCCTGTCGCCGGGCAAGGCGCCGCGCTGCGCCTTCATCTTGTGCGCCGTCTGCCAGGTGCGGGTGATGACTTCGCCGACCCGGCCCATGGCCTGGCTGTCCGACGAGAGGATCGACAGCGCCCCCATGTCGTGCAAAATATCCTCCGCCGCGATGGTTTCCTTGCGGATGCGGCTTTCGGCGAAGGCCAGATCCTCCGGGATCGACGGGTCGAGATGATGGCACACCATCAGCATGTCCAGATGCTCGTCGATGGTGTTGACCGTGAAGGGCATGGTCGGGTTGGTGGAGCTGGGGATCACGTTGGCGAAACCCGCCAGCTTCAATATGTCGGGCGCATGGCCGCCGCCCGCGCCCTCGGTATGGAAGGCGTGGATGGTCCGCCCCTTGAAGGCGGCTATGGTGTCCTCGACAAAGCCGCTTTCGTTGAGCGTGTCGGTGTGGATCATCACCTGCACGTCCATCCGGTCCGCGACCGACAGGCAGCAGTCGATGGCGGCGGGCGTGGTGCCCCAATCCTCATGCAGCTTGAGCGCGGCGGCCCCGGCCTCCACCATTTCGACGATGGCTTCGGGGCGGCTCGCATTGCCCTTGCCCGCGAAGGCCAGGTTGATCGGCAAGCCCTCGGCCGCCAGCAGCATCCGCTGGATATGCCACGGCCCCGGCGTGCAGGTGGTCGCGTTGGTGCCGGTCGCCGGCCCCGTGCCGCCGCCGACGAAGGTGGTGACGCCGCTGCTCAGCGCCTCCTCCACCTGCTGCGGGCAAATATAGTGGATATGCGCGTCGATGCCGCCCGCCGTCAGTATCTTGCCCTCGCCCGCGATGATCTCCGTTCCCGGCCCGATGACGATGTCCACGCCGGGCTGGATGTCGGGATTGCCCGCCTTGCCGATGGCCGCGATGCGCCCGTTCTTCAGCGCCACGTCGGCCTTGTAGATGCCGGTCCAGTCGATGATGACGGCGTTGGTGACGACCGTATCCGCCGCGCCCGCCGCATTGGTGATCTGGCTCTGGCCCATGCCGTCGCGGATCACCTTGCCGCCGCCGAACTTCACCTCCTCGCCCAGGATCGTGCAGTCGCGCTCTATCTCTATGATCAGGTTGGTGTCGGCAAGGCGCAGGCGGTCGCCCGCCGTCGGGCCGAACATGTCCGCATAGGCGGCGCGGGGCATGGCATAGGGCATCAGTCCAGCGCCCCCATGACCTTGCCCTGAAAGCCGATCACCGTCCGGCCGCCGCGCAGGGGGATGAGGTCGACCTCCCGCGTCTGCCCCGGCTCGAACCGCACCGCCGTCCCGGCGGGAATGTCCAGCCGTTGGCCCAGCGCGGCCTGCCGGTCGAAGATCAGCCCGTCATTGGCCTCCGCGAAATGATAGTGGCTGCCGACCTGGACCGGCCGGTCGCCGCTGTTCGCGACGGCGAGGCGCGTGACGGGCTGGCCCGCGTTCAGGATGTGATCGCCGGGGCCGGGCAGCAGCTCGCCGGGAATGACGTCATCGTATGGGGTCATGCACCGTCACCAGCTTCGTGCCGTCCGGAAAGGTCGCCTCGACCTGCACATCGGGGATCATCTCTGCGATGCCGGGCATCACCTGCGCGCGGCTGAGCACATGGGCGCCCGCCTCCATGAGGTCGGCGACGCTGCGCCCGTCGCGCGCGCCCTCCAGCACATGGTCGGAGATCAGCGCGACGGCTTCGGGATAGTTGAGCCTGACGCCCCGTTCCAGCCGCCGCCGGGCGACCATCGCCGCCATGGCCAGCATCAGCTTGTCCTTCTCCCGCGGGGTCAGCAGCATCTCAGCACCTCCACACGCGGGGCAGGGGGCGGCCTTCGCGCAGGGCCGCCAGCGCCGCCATGATGTCGGCGCGCAACGCCGCGCC
>NZ_ATDO01000107.1:0-33265 GCF_000445085.1 Sphingobium sp. HDIP04
GGCCTGCCGCACCGGCTCCAGCAGCGCGGCGGCGCGGGCGGAGGCGTGGACGATGACGGCCATCGCGCCTGCTCCCCCGCCGATGGCGGAGCGGCGCATCATCGCGTCGACATCCCCTTCCAGCGCCAGCGCGTCGGCATAGATCAGCCGGCCGTTCCGGTAGATGCGCATCCGGTCGCCGAGCGCGCCGTGCGCCATGCGCTCGCCCATCGCCGCGCGGCCCAGGACCACGGCCTCCAGCCCCAGGAAGGTCACGTCGGCATCGAGCAGGATGCGCGTCTCCCGGGCCAGGCGGGCGCAGTCGAACAGGATCGTTTCCTGCGGCAGCCATTCCGCGTCGGCGCCCTGTTCGACCCGCAATTGCGTATCGATCCGGCAGCCATGGGACAGGGCGCGATAGACTTTCTCCGCCGCCTGGCCCGTCACGGTGGCGCTGGTCTCCGCCGCCCAGCGGACGGACTGGCGCACGCTGTCGCCCTCCGCCAGGCCGCCCGCCGTGTTGATCAGCACGGCGCATGGCCGTCCCCCTTCGTCGCGGCGCGGCATGCGGGCGCGCAGGCAGCCTGCCTGATAACTGTCCTTCATCACGGTCCGCCCGTTTCGTTGCCCGAAAGCGAGCCGCAACTCGCCATGGCTGCGCAGGCTGTTCGGCACCGCACAAGGACCGGAAGCGATCCGGGCGGCCTGCCTGCCGATGTCGGGGTCGAACGTGGGACCGAACAAGATTTGTCTCCTCCTCGATCATTATCTCCAGAAAAAATCCGCGTTCAATGCGCCTTGTCGCCGAAAGGGTGGACGTTTGACGTATTGACCGCCAACGCCCCAAGGGCGGCGCGCGGCGCCCTTCCGCCCTGCATCCGGATCTACGTCAAATGCCGCATGCCGTGTTGCTGCTGCATTGCACAATATGTCCCCGCAAATCAGTAAAGGGGACAATCACGATGAAGCGATACGGGAAAATGGCCATGCTCCTGGCAGCCGGAGCAGCGGCGCTGACGGCCGGTTCGATGCAGGCCCAGGCGCAGGATGCGGGCAGCGAGCCGGTCATCCTGACGGGCGGCGTCACCTTCCTGACCGACTATCGCCTGCGCGGGGCGTCGCTGTCCGACAACAAGCCGGTGATCCAGGGCGTGGTGTCGGCCAAGATCCCGGTCGCGGGGGCATTCAGCATCTATGGCGGCATCTGGGGTTCCAGCCTGGACAAGGATGCCGGAGGCGGCGCGATGGAAACCGATTTCTTCGGCGGCGTGCAGGCCGATGTCGGCGACGTCAACATTCGCGCCCGCTATTTGCGGCTCGTCTTCCACGACATCGACGATCTGGATTTCGACCAGTATGAATTCGGCATCAACGCGCCGGTCGGCCCGGTGACGGCGGGCGCGGGCGTGATTCACGACGAATATAATGGCGGCGGCCATTCCACCTATGTCTACGGCAGCGCGCGCTATGCCGTGCCGAAGACCGGCCTCGCCTTCCGCGGCCTGCTCGGTTACGAGGACGGGACCAACTGGGACGACAAGGTCAACTGGCAGCTTGGCGCCTTCTATACCTACAAGGCGGTGACCTTCGGCATCGATTATGTCGACACCAACCGTTATTCCGCCAATTCGCGCGGCGGCAACCGGGCGAAGGGCGCGGCGCTCTTTTCCATCGGCGCGGTCTTCTGACCTGCGCACCCACGCACACTACGTCAAATGACCCATGGCTGCGCGCATCGCGCCGCAGCATCCTTGCCCGGTGGAGCGGCGACGCGATCGGCCGGGCAACAGTCACAGGAGCATATTCATGAAAAAAGGGCTTGGCAGGAAATCCTTTCTGGCGCTGACGTTGGCCTGCACCATGCTGGCGACCGCGTGCGGCAAGTCGGAAAGCGGCAACGCCACGGCGGCGGCCGGCGGCGACGCGATCAAGGTCGGCATCCTGCATTCGCTGTCCGGTACCATGGCGATCAGCGAGGATACGGTGAAGAATTCCACCCAACTCGCCATCGATGAGATCAACGCGGCGGGCGGCGTGCTGGGCAAGCAGATCGCGGCGGTGACGGAAGATGGCGCGTCCGACCCAGCCATCTTCGCGCAGAAGGCGAACAAGCTGGTCTCCGACGACGGCGTCGCAACGGTGTTCGGCGGATGGACCTCCGCCAGCCGCAAGGCGATGCTGCCGGTGTTCGAAAAGACCGGGAACCTGCTTTGGTACCCGGTGCAGTTCGAAGGGAATGAATGTTCGCCCAACATCATGTATTCGGGCGCGCAGCCCAACCAGCAGACCCTGCCCGCCTATGACTGGGCGAAGGAGAAGGGCTACAAAAACTTCTTCCTGGTGGGGTCGGACTATGTCTATCCGCGCACCGCGAACCTGATCGTCAAGAAGCATCTGGAAAAGGATCGCCTGAAGCTGGCGGGCGAGGAATATCAGCCGCTGGGCGGCACCGAATTTTCCGGCGTCATCGGCAAGATCAAGGCGGCCAGGCCCGACATCATCTTCAATACGCTGAACGGCGATTCCAACGTCGCCTTCTTCAAGCAGATGGCGGCGGCGGGCCTGACGCCCAAGGTGATCCCGGTCATGTCCTTCTCCATCGGCGAACAGGAAGCGCAGGCCATGGGCCCGGCGCTGGTCGAGGGCAGCTATGCCGCCTGGAACTATTTTCAGACGCTGGATGGCGACGCCAACGCCAAGTTCATCAAGGCGTACAAGGCGAAGTTCGGCGAAGACAAGGTGCTGACCGACCCCATGGTCCACGGCTATGTCGACGTCTATGTTTGGAAGGCGGCCGTCGAAAAGGCGGGCAGCACAGATCCGGCGAAGGTGCGGGCGGCGGCGGTGACGCTGGACGCTGTCGACACGCCGCTGGGCAAGGTGAACTTCGTCAAGAACAACAGCCTGGTCCAGACCGCCTATATCGGCGAAGCGGACCCCAAGGGCCAGTTCAAGATCCTCTGGACGTCGAAGGGCGCGATCCAGCCCGAACCCTATGATCCGCTGGCCTTCCCCGGAAAGACCTGCAGCATCGGCTGACGACGCGACCCGTCGGCCCGGTGCGCAACCCGCCTTCGCGTCCGGTTCAGGCTCCCTCTCAAGAGCCGGCGCGAAGGCGGAAAGCGCCAAGGACCAAGCAACAGGGAGGCGCCCATGGACGCCGCATTTCTCTTCGGCCAGCTTTTCAACGGCTTCAGCGTGGCGTCGCTCTATATCCTCGCCGCGCTGGGCCTGGCGCTCAGCTTCGGGCTGATGCGCGTCATCAACATGGCGCATGGCGAAATATTGATGGTGGGCAGCTATCTTGCCTATCTCACCATCCTGTTCGTGCCGGGGCCGATGGGCATCATCGTCGCCATGCTCGTCGCCTTCCTGGGCGCGGGGATGCTCGGCGGCCTGCTGGAAGTGACGCTGGTGAGCAAGCTCACGTCCAGGCCGCTCGACACGCTGCTGGCGACATGGGGCGTCAGCCTGATCCTTCAGCAGGCGGCGCGCGACCTGTTCGGCGCCACCGGCGTATCTGTGACCGCGCCCGCATGGCTCGACGGCGGCTTCGCGCTCGGACCGCTGCAACTGCCGACGATCCGGCTGTTCATCCTGCTGCTGGCGGCGTTGATACTGGGCGGCCTGGCCGCGTTGCTGCGTTATACGCGCATCGGCCTGCTGGTGCGCGCCGTCAATCAGGACCGGGCGACCGCAGCGGCGATGGGCGTCAACGTGCGCCAGGTGGACGCCTTCATCTTCGCGCTGGGCGCGGGCGTCGCGGGCGTCGGCGGCGTGGTGCTGGCGCTGCTCGGCCCGGTCACGCCGACCGTCGGCCAGGGCTATATAGTGACTGCCTTCCTGGTCGTGATCCTGGGCGGCCTTGGCAGCGTCGTCGGGACGACGCTGGCGGCGCTGATGATCGGCCTGTTCATGGCGCTGTCGCAAATCTTCGTGGACGTGAGCTTCGCGCAGGTGCTGACGCTGATCTTCGTCATACTCTTCCTCCAGTTCCGGCCGCAGGGCGTGATCGCCGTCCGCTCCCGCGCGCTGGACGCAGAATAGGAGACCGGCGCATGACCGGGACGCTCCCCATCAAACAGGCCGCCACCGGCGTGGCGCTGATCCTCGCCATCGCCGCGCCGTGGCTGCTTTCGGCCTATGACCTCAACCTGCTGGCCCGTTTCCTGGCGCTGTCGCTGACCGCCATGGGGCTTGTCCTCATCTGGGGCGAAGGCGGGATTTTGAGCCTGGGGCAAGGCGTGTTCTTCGGCCTGGGCGGCTATGCCCTCGCCATGCATCTGAAGCTCGCCGGACTGGCGGAGGGGGAATTGCCCGACTTCATGATCTGGTCGGGGACGGAGGCGCTGCCCTGGTGGTGGTCCCTGGTCAAAAGCCCCTTTGCCGCCGTCGCGGCCGTGCTGGTCGTGCCGACCGCGCTCGGCGCGCTGATGGCCTGGGCCATATTCAGGCGGCGGATCGGCGGCGTCTATTTCGCGCTGATCACCCAGGCGCTGGCCCTGGCCTTCGCGACCCTGCTCGTCAGCCAGCAGGGGCTGACCGGCGGGTTCAACGGCCTGACCGACTATCAGACGCTGTTCGGCTTCAACCTCAACCTGCCTTCCACCACGCTGGCGCTCTATTTCATCACGCTCGCGCTGGTCGTGGCAGGCCTGTTGGGCCTGCGCTGGCTGCTGGCGAGCCGCTACGGCAAGCTGCTGCGCGCCAGCCGCGACGGCGCGAACCGCATGCGTTTCCTGGGCTATGACCCAACGCCCTACAAGGTGATCGCCTTTGCCGTCGCCGCGCTGCTGACCGGCATGTCGGGCGCGCTCTTCACCCTGCATGCCGGCGTAGTGTCGCCCGCGCTGGTGGGCGTGGTGCCCTCCATCGAGATGGTGATCTGGGCCGCCATCGGCGGGCGCAACAGCCTGATCGGAGCGATCGCAGGCGCGCTGCTGGTCAATTTCGCCAAGGACAAGATTTCGACCGCCATGCCCGAAGTGTGGCTCTATGGCCTTGGCGCGCTGTTCATCGCGGCCGTCACCATCCTGCCGCAGGGCCTGGCAGGCCTGTTCGGTCCCGACCATCCCTTCCGTCCCGGCAAGGCAGGCGACCTGTTCGCCCGCT
This sequence comes from Sphingobium sp. HDIP04, assembly GCF_000445085.1. Taxonomy (NCBI): domain Bacteria; kingdom Pseudomonadati; phylum Pseudomonadota; class Alphaproteobacteria; order Sphingomonadales; family Sphingobiaceae; genus Sphingobium; species Sphingobium sp. HDIP04. The sequence goes on from NZ_ATDO01000107.1 coordinate 5,092, forward strand.
GGCGCCGCGAAAGGGCCAAGACCGCGTCGCAACCCATCGCAGGCGAGGCCGCGCTATGACCGTCCCCATGCTCCAGCTTGAAAATGTCGTCGTCGATTTCGACGGGTTCAAGGCGATAGACGATCTGTCGCTGACCATCGAAAGCGGATCGATGACCGTGGTGATAGGCCCCAATGGCGCGGGCAAGTCGACCATGTGCGATTCCATCATCGGCAGGGTCCGGCCGGCTTCCGGCAGAGTCCTGTTCCACGGCGCGGAGATACAGGCGGAAAGCGAACATGCCATTGTCGGGCGCGGTATCTGCCGCAAGTTCCAGACGCCCGGCGTGCTCGTCGCCCTGTCGGTGATCGACAACCTTGCCATCGCCGCGACGCGCGACCGGAACTGGTGGGCATGTTTTTCCCGCAAGGGCGAGGCGGAAGCGCGCGCGCGCGCCGAGGAGATATTGGAGCAGATCGGCCTCACCGATCGCCGCGACACGTTGGCGGGCAATCTATCGCATGGCGAAAAGCAATGGCTGGAGATCGGCATGGTGGTTGCGACCGACGCCGAACTGCTGCTGCTCGACGAGCCGACGGCCGGCATGGGCGCTTCGGAAAGCAGCCAGACCGCGACCCTCGTCCGTTCCCTGCTGGGCAAGCATGCGGTGCTGGTGATCGACCATGACATCGATTTCGTGTCGCAACTGGGGGGTCATGTCGTCGTGCTGCATCAGGGACGGCTGCTGCGCGAAGGCACGCTGGAGCAAATCCGCGCCGACGAGGAAGTCGCCGCCATCTACCTCGGGAGGGCGAAATGACCGACCTCATGAACCTGCGCAGCGTGTCCGCCGCCTATGGCAAGGGGCAGGTGCTGTGGGACGTGGCCTTCGACCTGAAGGCCGGGGATGCGATCACGGTGCTGGGCCGCAACGGCGTGGGCAAGACGACGCTGATCCGCACCATCATGGGCCAGTTGGCGGCGTCGGAAGGCCATATCTACTGGCATGGCGACGAAATCACGGAGATGCGCCCGCATCAGCGATCGCGCATCGGCATCGGCTTCGTGCCGCAGGGGCGCCATATCTTCCCGCATCTGACCGTGCGCGAAAATCTGGAAGTCGGCCTATCCGCGCTCGCGCGCAAGGGGTTCAAGGGGCCGAAGGCAGTGCCCGAAATGGTGTTCGACCTATTCCCCAAGCTGACGCAGATCGCAGGCCGCAAGGCCGGGGTTCTGTCGGGCGGCGAACAGCAGCAGCTCGCCATCGGTCGCGCCCTGGCCGGACAGCCGCAACTGCTGCTGCTCGACGAACCGACGGAGGGCATCCAACCCAATATCGTGCAGCAGATCGAGGACGCCCTGCGCCGCGTGCGGACCGAACTCAACGTCGCGATCCTGATCGTCGAACAGAATCTGGATTTCGCCTGGAGCTTTGCCGACCGCTATCTGGTGATGCAGCGCGGCCGGATCGTGAAGGAGGGCAGGACCGCGCAGGACAGCGCCGATACGGTGGCCCATCTGGTCCATGTCTGACATTTTCGGTCGGCCGCGCGGGTCGGCTTTCTAGACCCCTGTCCCTCAGTTCATGACGCGGCGTTCGGCTTCGGCAAGGGCAAGCCTTCTTCCCGTGACCAGCGTCTGGCCGATGAAAAGGACGATCAGGATCGAACCGACCGTCCCCACGAAAATATCAAAGCCGGACCAGCGCCCGAAAAGTCCCGGCGCCGTTCCCAGCACCATCATCATGACCGTCATGCCGATCAGCATGAACCTGAGTTCGGTCGGCCCGGCGGAAAGGTAGGACAGCTTCAATTCGCCCAATACCCGCGCCGAGAGAAAGGCGTGGATCGACAGCAGCAGATAGCCCGCGAGCGCGACCATGGCGACATCCATCGTCACGAACGGGCTGAGGCCGATCCCGGCCAGGATGAGCAGCGTCGCCAGCCCGTCGCAGCTATGATCGATGAAATAGCCGTAGGACGGGCGCTCTATGCGCCGGTATCGCGCCAGGCTGCCGTCCATGGAATCGCCGAACCACTGCACCGCATAGCCCGCAATGGCGAGCAGCAGCCAGGACGAGGCGATGTTGCTGGCGGCATATCCGGCAAAGACCATGACCGCGCCTGCCATGCCGGTCGCGGTCAGGCGATCCGGCGTTACCCAGGACGGCATTCGTCGGCACAGCCAGTCGAGCAGCCGCCGTTCATTGGCGGCAAGCCAGTTCTGCTGGATTCGGGAAAGCGATGGAGGGGATTGGGGTTGGATCGTCATAGGCCTTCGATCATGGTCTGGAACAGCCGGCGCGTCCGGGGAGCGGCAGGCGGATATATGCCGGCATTAACCGCCGCATCCGAAGATGCGCCGGCCAAGGAAAATCGGCGCGACGACAGATGCCGTCAGTGTAGCCCTAAAGGAAAGCCGGTCTTGCTGCATGATATGCTTCCCTATGCGCGGGAGCACTCAAGTCTCTCTGTCGGGTCGTGCGGAAAGAAGACCCGATGGGCCTTCCTAACAGCCTTCATGCGGGCCGAACAGAATTTTCCCGACCCTGGGCGCTTTTCCGACAGACGGACGGGATGTTCCGTGCTATTGACCCATTATTGCGCGAAATTTGCCGCAAGCATTCGCCGTGACAGAGAGACCGTCGTGCTCCCGCTTGCCAGCCGAGGAGCCTATGATGGAAGACCTGAATTACCTGTTGAAGCGCGAGCAGGAGGAATTGCTGCGCGCCCGGATCGCCCATGGCCCGGCGGCGCGCCGGGCTCATCAACGGCTGGCGGAAGGATATGCGGGTCGCATCCGCCGCCATCCTCATCCCTATCGATCCCGGCGCCCGGATGGCTCTGCGTCGTTCAACCCGTTCCCGTTCGACGTGGAAGGGGGCGCGGCATGAGCAGGGTCGTCAACGTCAGGGTCGCCATGGATGTCATCAAGGCGACGTGCGCCAAGCATGCATTCCGGGTGTCCGCGGTGGAAACGCTGGTTTCCGGCGGCACCAGGGTGGTGATGCTCGATCCCCGGGACGCCGACGCCTTCCGCATATTGATGAAGGACAAGCTGATCGAGGGTGCCGTGACGCGATCCGCATCCCACATGGCCCGGCAATGGACGCCCTCGCACCATCGGAGATGACCATGGACCGCTTCGATTATCTCGCGCGCCGCAAGCAGGCGGAGCTGAACCAGGCCGCTCTTGCCGTCTGCCCGGTCGAGAAGAACCGGCATGAGGAGCAGGCGCGCGCCTATGCCAAGATCATTTCTGTCCTGCGCCGGGAAGAAGAAGCCTCACTGCATGTCCGATAGCCGGGCGCGACCGCCCGGCTTCGCCGCGAACCAGATATTATGCCAACGCTCCGTGCTGCCGACATAGGCCGGCAGGATGATTTCGTCGACTTCGAAACCCGTTTCCTCGAGCCTGCCCGCAAAGCCGTCGTCGGCGTAGGAAGACCAGACGGACAGCAGGCCCCCCGGCCGCAGCGCGGCATAGGCCGCGGCAAGGCCGCGATGGGAATATAGCCGGTCGTTCCCGGACGTGATGAAGCCGTCCGGGCCGTTATCGACGTCCAGCAGTATGGCGTCGAACCCATCCGACGTCTCCGCAATGATGTCGTAGACGTCGCGCAGGCGGAGGCTGACGCGAGGGTCGGCAAGATTTTCCTTGAACAGATGCGCCAAGGGCCCCTTGGCCCAGACGACGATCTGGGGAACCAGCTCCGCGACGGTCACGAAGGCCTGCGCGCTCCAGGCGGCAAGGACAGCGTCCAGGGTGAAGCCCATGCCGAGCCCGCCGACCAGGACATGACCGTCCTTTCCGGCCAGGCGTTCGCTTGTCAGGGTGGCGAGCGCCATTTCCGACAGATGGTCCTGGCTTCCCATCAACTCGTCGCGGCCGAACTGTATGGAAAATTCCTTGCCGCATTTGAGCAGGTGCAACTGGCCGCCGCCCGGAATGTCCGCGACATCCACCGTTTCTATGGGCGGATGGCTTCTTGCCCTTCCGGTCCTGGCCTGCCGCTTGCCGGCGACGCCGACCTGCATGTCAGAAGGCCGCCTTGATGAAGCGCCGTTACGATTCATGCTGTTCCTGTCGCTTTTTCAAGATCAGTCGCGACGTAAACCAGCATGGCGTCCATTGCGCGGTGACGATGTTCAATGCCCGGCCCGCACCTTCTTTGCAAGGCCGCGCGGCAGATCCTTTTCCTTGGCGGACGCGCTGCCGATGTCCTCTGTCACGAGGGGAAGGGGCGGCGGGGCACCCGATCATCTCCCGCGGCGGACGACGTGCCCATGTTCGTGCCCCGCCGCGCCGTTCAGGAGTTTGCGGCCTGGTCGCGGGGGTGAAGCACGAAGCGATAGTCGAGCGTGTGGAAGGGCACCTCGACAGTCTCGCCGCTCGGCGCGACGCCCGGTTCGTGCCTGACGAACTGGCCCACGCAGGAACCGCGCACGCCGAAGACCGAGTCGGAATCGAGATATTCGTCGCCGTCGACGAAGACATGGGTGATCAGGGGATCGAAGCCGGGCTTGGCGATCCTGTAATGCATGTGGGCCGGGCGCATCGGGTGGAGCCTGGTGGCGTCCAGCATCTCGCCGACCGTGCCGTCCGATGGGATGGGATAGCTTTTCGGCAGGATCGATCGGAAGCTGAAGCGTCCTGCCGCGTCGGTGTGGAAAACGCCGCGAAGCGCCGCTTCCTCCAGCGACCAGTCCGGCGACTGAACGTCGTAAAACCCCTCGGCATCGGCCTGCCAGACATCCACGACGGCGTCGGCCACCGGCCCATCGGGCGACACCACCTCCGCCCGCACGAAAAGCGGTTCGCCTTCGACGCCCCTGGCGAGATTGCTGCCATGCGTGGCGAGCACGGGCGCGCCCTCGACATGGAAGGGGCCGAAGACGGTCTGTTCGGTCGCCTCCGCAGGACGGCTGTGATTCTGGGCGACGACCAGCATGGAAAGGCCCAGCGTGTCGGACAGCAGGACGAATTCCTGGCGGACGTCGGAACACATATGTCCCGTGCGGGTCAGGAACTTGATCCCTTCCATCCACTCCGCTTCGGTCAGCTTGGTTTCCCGCGCGAAATCGTGCAGATGCCTGATGGCGGAGGCCAATATCTCATGCAATCGCGGATCGGGCGTGTTTTCGATCCGGCGCAGCACTTCCGCGGTGATGGTAAATTCGTTCAAGTCGCGCATGACTGGCTCCAGGCGCCTCCGGATCGGGCGTCCATTTGCTGTCCTTATCGGCCCGTCGGAGGGCGCGCTCCTGTGAGAAAATGCGATTTTCATGCAGAAACTGGCTGAGCGCCCGGCCGCGCAACGCGTCGGTTCGACAGGTCAGGACTGCACCGATCGGCGATAATGCCCCGGCGTCGCGCCTACATGCCGCCTGAAGGTGTGGGTCAGATGCTCCTGATGGGAAAATCCGCAACTATAGGCGATTTGCGCCAGCGACAGGTCGCTGTGCGCCAGCAGCCTCCTTGCCCGGTCGACGCGCCGCCGAAGGACGAATTGATGGGGGGAAAGGCCGGTGGCCAGCTTGAACTGGCGGACGAAATGGGAAACGCTGAGGCCGCCGACCAGGCTCAATTCCTGAAGCTGGATCGGCCTGTCCAGATGGGCTTCCACGTAATCCTCCACGCGTTTCAGCCGTCCTCGCGCCAATCCGCGATTGTTCGCGGCGGCAGGGGAGGGGGGCGCCGAATAATCGTGCCGGATCAGCCGGGCCGCGATCGCCAGCGCCATCTGGTCCGCATAGAGGGCGGTGGAAGCGCCGCCCGACGCGGCGACGCTTCTGACCTCCAGGGCCAGTTGTTCCAGCAGTTCGTCGCGCTGGCCGATCCGGGGACGGAGGCGGATGCCGCCGGGAAAGTCATAGCCCAGGGACGCCGCCACCTCGTTGACGACGCTGCTGCGGATATAAAGATGCAGGGTTTCGACCGAATCCGCCAATTGGATGGAAAATGGCGAGTTGGCCGGCCACAGGCAGAGGCCCCCCGGCGGCACGACGGTCGTGATCCTTTCGTCTTCGGTGGCGCCGGTGATCTGGGCGGGGCCGCCCAGATGGAACACCAGCAGATGATCCGGCACGGCCCTGGCGGACGCTTCGAAGGGTTCCTCCTGCTGTTCCGACAGGAACAGGGAGGTCCAGCCCAGCGCGGCGCTGGAAGTCTGGACGGGGTTGCTGGAACCCAGGAACAGCCCGTGCGTGTCGCCGATGTCAAAATGTGCGGCCGCTGCCATCACTCCTCCACTAAATGCGCTAAGCCACGGCCAATCCGTGCGGCCCGTTCAGCCATCATGGGTGCATCGCGCCGGTCATAGGCCCGCCGGCCGCAAAAATACAGGGCCTGCCGGTCGGCGCCAGCCGCCCACCGTGCCGACCGCCCAAAGAAGGCAGCAAGATTATGCAGAAGAAAGGCGGCCGGACGCAGGATCATGCCGCGGACATGGCGGCAGGATGGCGCATCCGTCCTGCCCCGCCGGAACAGCGCGATCGTCGATGTTCGGGGGCAAAACCAATGGAAAGAAGTCCCCCATGCTTTACCTGCGCATCTGCTTTGACAAGCCCGACATGCTGGCGCGCCGCGACGAATATCGCCAGGCCCATCGCGCCTATCTCGCTTCGGGCGTGGTCAAGCTCGTGCAGGCAGGCCCGATGATGGCGGATGACGACAGCCACAATATCGGCAGCTTCATGGTCGTGGAAGCCGAAGACCTGGAAAGCGTGAAGAAATTTCACGATGAGGATCCCTTCACGAAAGCCGGCATTTTCGATGAGGTGCGCATCTGCCGCTGGGACCGCCACATAGGCTGACCGGCACATCGGCTGACCGGGGCTTCCCGATCCGGCGCGGCAATTGATGGCGCCGCTTCGCGCGCCCGCCGCAACGCTGCAAATGGACCTATCTCTAAAGCGGCGCACCACAAACCCCCGGCCGCCGTCGACCGCATGTTCCCCGCACTGCGCCGGCGGTAAGGCAATGCCGGCAGGCTCGCCCGCTATCGGCGCGTGATCCATCAGGCCCATGCCCGGTTCAGCCCCCCTCGACACCGATCGCGACGGCAGGGCTTGCCGGCCGGGCCGCGGCGCGCATCGGGAACGCCGGACCTTGCCCGCTGGGCATTGTCGCTGCCGATGCGAACCGGCTGCTGCCCAGGCCCCCGAACGACCGGCCCGGCGCCGATGGCCGTGACGCCGTCATCCCGAAATGGCGGATCGTTGGATGCGATGCGTTAGGCATTGCGTCATATCGGCATGAACTGGATCCGAATTGACGCCTTTCAACGGGATGGAGGTGTTTCTCGATGGAATCCGATCCTCATCAACTGGACAGGACGGACCTGCGCCTGCTGCGCGAGATCGTCGAGGACGGCCGCATTTCCGACGTCGCGCTGGGCGAGAAAGTGCATCTGTCGAGCACGGCGGCCGCTCGTCGCCGCAAGATATTGGAGGAACGGGGCATGGTGCCCCGCTACGCGGCCAGTCCCGACCTTGTCCGGTTGGGATATGGCATCGTCGTCCATGTCTCGATCGAACTGGTGTCGCAGGCGGAGCAGGTTCTGAACGAATTTGAACAGGCGGTCGTCAAATGCCCGTCCATGAGCTATTGCAGCTTCGTGTCGGGCGACACGGATTTCATGATGACCGTGCATGTCCGGTCCTTCGCCGATTACGACCGTGTTTATCGCCGGGAACTGTCGACCCTGCCCCATGTGGCGAAGATCCGCAGCAGTTTCGTCATGCGGCCGGTCGCCCAGCGAACGGTTCCGCCGGTCCTGTTCGAAGGGCTGAAATAAGGCCGGTGCGAATCATCCGGCGCACCCCGCCTGTTGATGCCAGATTCCGGCGCTTCATGACCGATATGCGCCGGATTTCAGCAATATCGGCCGGTTTTCTTGTCGACTTTAACGGGAAGCCGCGATGCCAACTGTGTAACATCTGCGGTGCGGGACCATGGAAGGTCCGGCGACGATAAGATGTGGTTGGGCGCCCGGAATGCCGGGGCCGATGCAAGGTGATATTCCGGGGAAAGCCAACAGGCGTTCGTCAGCCCCTGACGATCACGTGCCGTCATGGCGCGAACCCTTGCCCATGCCTGAGGAGGATGACGAAAGGCCCGCAGGACGCGCAAACAGGGGACATCAAGATGGTGGTTGCACTTCCAGGTAGGTCATGGGCAGGTAGGTCATCGGCGGATCGTACATCGGACCGCCGTCATCGGCATCGCAGGCATTTTCTGGCGACGACGGGCGGGTTGCTCACCATGCTGTCGGCCGCGCCGGCCCTGGCTCAGGACGCCGCCGACGCGCCAGAGGCGAGCCAGATCATCGTCACCGGATCGCGCATCGTACGCGACGGCTACAGCGCGCCCACGCCCGTCACGGTGATGAGCCAGGCGGACATCGCGGCCCAGGCGCCCGCCAATATTTCCGACTTCGTCAACCAGCTTCCCTCCATCGCGGGCAGCGGCACGTCGGGCACCCAGTCGGGCGGCCTTTCCAACGCGGTGGCGGGGATCAATTCGATCGGCCTGCGCGGCCTGGGCACGGGACGCACGCTCGTCCTGCTGGATGGCCAGCGGTCGGTGGCCTCGACCGTCGGGGGCGTGGTGGACATCAACACCATTCCGCAGGATCTGGTGGAACGGGTCGAAGTCGTGACCGGCGGCGCTTCGGCGGCTTACGGATCGGACGCCGTGGGCGGCGTCGTCAACTTCGTGCTGAACAAGGATTACAAGGGGTTTCGCGTCGGGCTGGACCAGGGAATCTCCAGCCATGGCGATGGCCGCAACTACAAGATCATGGCCAGCGCCGGCCTGTCTCTGCTCGACGACAGGCTGCACATGCTGTTCAACGGCGAATTCTTCCACCAGAATGGCGTGGATACGATAGACCGCGACTGGAACGACCGCGGTTATTTCATGATCAACAACCCCGCCTATAACGGCACAAACGGCCAGCCGCAGCGGCTGGTGGGGACAGGCGTGGGGCCTTCGGGCTATACGGCGGGCGGGCTGGTCGGCGCCGGTCCGCTGCGCGGCACCTATTTCCTGGGCGCCGGGCAGACCGGGCAACTGACCTATGGATCGGTGCTCAGCCCGTGGATGGTCGGGGGCGACACCGGCGTGACGCTGGCCGGGCATATCGGCACCAATTCGCTGATTCCGCATGACGAGCGCCTGAGCTTCTTCAATCGCACCGCCTTCGACCTGACGCCGGACATCACCATCTTCGGCCAGTTTTCCTACAATCGCTCCACCAGCCGCAGCTTCTATCAGCAGACGCCCAGCACCGGCGTCACGATCCAGGCGGACAATGCCTATCTGCGGACCTATTACCCGGCGGTCGCGGCGCGGATGGCGGCGGGTTCGTCCTTCACGATGGGGACCAGCAACGCCGGCTTCCCGGTGCCGGGCAGCGACATAAAGCGCGAGGTCTATCGCTTCGTCGGCGGGGTCGAGGGCACATTCGGGCTGCTCGAACGGAACTGGAACTGGAACGCCTATTATCAGCATGGCGAGACCAAGGCGCATGAGGAACTGACGAACACCTGGAACAACGCCCGGATGGCGCTGGCCCAGGACGCCGTGTTCGGGCCGGGCGGCAGCATCGTGTGCCGTTCGACGCTGACCAACCCCACCAATGGCTGCGTGCCGATCAACCGCCTGGGAACCATGGGCCCCTCGGCGGAGGCGCTCGCCTATATCTACGGCGCGCAGCAACCCCAGCGCGACCAGACCATCAAGCAGGATGTCGCAGCCGCGACCATCAACGGCGAGCTGTTCGACCTGCCGGGCGGGGCGGCGGCCGTAGCCTTCGGCGCGGAATGGCGCAAGGAGCAGATCGGCGGCACCGTCGACCCGCAGTTCAACTCGGGCTGGCTCTACGGCAACTATCTCGTCAATCGCGGCAAATATACGGTGAAGGAAGGCTTCCTGGAAGTCGACCTGCCGGTGATCAAGGGGCTGAACCTGAACGCGGCCGGCCGCTTCACCGACTATTCGACATCCGGTTCGGTCCAGACCTGGAAAGTCGGCGGAACCTTTCAGCCGATCCCCGACATCCGCTTTCGCGGCAATGTCAGCCATGACATCCGCGCGCCCAATCTTCAGGAACTGTTCGCGGCGGGCACGGCGCGCACCAATACCGTCATCATCCCGGCAGGCGCCAATGCGCCCGCCACAGGTTCCCTTCAGTTCGTGCAGAACCAGGTCGGCAATCCGGCCCTGACGCCTGAGGTCGCGGACAGTTGGACGGTGGGAACGGTGCTGACGCCCGGCTTCCTTCCGGGCTTCACCGCCTCCTTCGACTATTATTCGATCAAGATCGACAAGGCCATCGGCAATGTCACCGCGCAGGATACGGTGGACCTGTGCTATTCGGAGGGGGTTGCCGCCTATTGCAGCAATATCGTCTTCGTCGGAAACACGCTCAGCAGCATCGTCCTGCGCCCGATAAACTTCGCGAAGCAGACCGCCAAGGGTTTCGACATCGAGGCGAGCTATCGCCTGCCATTGTCGAACATATCCGAAAATCTGCCGGGAACTTTCACGATCCATGGCATGGCGACCCACTATATCAAGAACGTGATCGACAACGGCATCAGCTTCCCGATCGACTATGCCGGGGTCAATGGCGGTTCGCTGGCGGGCACCTATTCCTCGCCGAACTGGGTCTATCGCATCAGCGCCTTCTATGATGCCGATCCCGTCACCTTCAACCTGGTGGCGCGCGGGTTCAGCGACGGCGTCTATGGCAACGACTACATCCAGTGCACGACCAACTGCCCGGCATCAACCACGCAATATCGCACCATCAACGACAATCATATCGACGGCGCAACCTATGTCGACGCGTCGCTGGGCTTCAAATTCAAGGCCCATGGCGGCAAGGGGACGTTGACCTTCATCGTCAACAACCTGTTCGACAAGGCTCCGGTCCCCGTCGGCAACGGCCCGGACGCGAACAACGTCCCCGCCTATGCCCAGACCAGCCGCAGCCTTTACGACGTGATCGGCCGCGTCTACCGCGTCTCCGTCAAAATGCAGTTCTGATGCCCCGAAAGAAGGTATTGACGTCCATGACATGCATGAAGAAAGCCGCCATCGTCCTCGCCTTGGCCTCCACCCTCATGACGCCCGTGGCCCAGGCCGCGGCGCCCAAGGCGATGAAGACCGCCGCGGCATCGGCCGTGGACGCCCAGGCCAAGCAGATCCAGGTGATGGTGGATCAGGTCTTCAGCTATGCCGAGCCGGGCTTCCAGGAGGTGAAGACCTCCGAATATCTGACCGCGATACTGGAACGGAACGGCTTTACCGTGACGCGCGGCGTGGCGGGCATACCCACGGCCTTCACCGCCACCTGGGGCAGCGGCGGTCCGCTGATCGCGCTGGGCAGCGACATCGACGACGTGCTGGGCGTGTCGCAAATTCCAGGCATTCCGAACATCAAGCCGCTGCTGGAAGGCGCGCCGGGCCATGGCGAGGGGCATAATGCGGGCATGCCCCTGGTCATTGCCGCCGCCATCGCCGTCAAGCAGGTGATGGAAAAGAACAAGATTCCCGGCCGGCTGATGCTGTGGCCCGGCGTGGCGGAGGAATTGCTGGCGACCAAGGCCTATTATGTCCGCGACGGGCTGTTCAAGGATGTCGACGCCTGCATCTTCACCCATGTCAGCAGCGATTTTTCGACCGGCTATGGCGAAATGGGCTCCAACGGCATGGTGTCGGTCGAATACAGCTTCCACGGCAAGACCGCGCATGCGGGCGGCATGCCCTGGGAGGGGCGCAGCGCGCTGGACGGGGTCGAACTGATGGACGTGGCGTGGAATTTCCGGCGGGAGCATCTGCCGCTGACGCAGCGTTCCCATTCCGTCATCACCAATGGCGGCGGCCAGCCCAATGTGGTGCCGGACACGGCGTCGGTCTGGTATTATTTCCGGGAACGGACATTCAAGTCGATCCGCGATCTCTACAATGTCGGCAATGAGATCGCCGACGCTGCCGCCAAGGCGACGGGCACGACGGTGACGCGCCAGATTCTGGGCTATGCCGCGCCGAATTTCGGCAACAAGCCGCTGGCGGAAGCCGCCTATGCCAATATCGTGGCGGTGGGCATGCCGAAATGGACCGCCGACGACCAGGCCTTCGCCAAGGCGGTACAGGAGACCAACAAGCGCAAGGTCGAACCGCTGCGGGACAAGGTGGCCGAACTTTCCACGCCCGAAAGCCGCAAGCCGTCCATGGGGGGCGGCTCCGACGACATCGGCGACATCATGTGGACGGTGCCGACCATCACCATCCGCTTCCCGTCGAACATCCCCAACATGATCGGCCACAATGTCACGTCCGCGATCGCGATGGCGACGCCGATCGCGCACAAGGGCGCCGTCGCGGGGGCCAAGGCGCTGGCGATGACGGTGCTGGACTTGATGACCACGCCCAAGCTGGTCGCGGACGCCAAGGCCTATTTCAAGGATGTGCAGCTCAAGACCGACAGCTACGACCCGGTGATCACCGCATCGGACAAGCCCGCCATCTGGCTCAATGCAAAGACGATGAAGCTGCTGCGGCCGGAAATGGAGAAATTCTATTACGATCCCGCCAAATATCCCACCTATCTCGACCAGCTTGGCATCAAATATCCGACATTGACGCCGCAATAGGAAGCAATCCACAGCCATGAACATGAAAAGGAAAAAGCCTTTGGGTCGCACCCTTGCTCTTGTCGCTGCGTTGCTGTCCACCGTTGCTTCGCCCGCCGTTGCCGTCGCGGCGTCGCCCAAGGCCCTGAAGGCCGAGGCCGTGGTCGGCGTGGAAGCGCAGGCCAGCCAGGTCCAGGTGATGGTGGATCAGGTCTTCAGCTTTGCCGAGCCCGGCTTTCAGGAGGTGCGCACCTCCGATTATCTGGCGGGGATATTGGAACGGAACGGCTTTACCGTGACGCGCGGCGTGGCGGGCATACCCACGGCCTTCACCGCCACCTGGGGCAGCGGCGGTCCGCTGATCGCGCTGGGCAGCGACATCGACGGGCTGCTGGGCGTGTCGCAGACGCCCGGTTCGCCTGCGATCAAGCCGCTGGTCGCGGGCGCCCCCGGCCATGGGGAGGGCCATAATAGCGGCATGCCGATGATGATCGCCGCCGCCATCGCGGTCAAGCAGGTGATGGAGAAGAACAAGATTCCCGGCCGGCTGATGCTGTGGCCCGGCGTGGCGGAGGAATTGCTGGCGACCAAGGCCTTCTACGTGCGATCCGGCATGTTCAAGGATGTCGACGCCTGCATCTTCGGCCATGTGAATACCGGCTTCGGCACGGCCTATGGCGACATGGGCCTGACCGCCATGGTGTCGGTGGAATATGAATTCACCGGCAAGACGGCCCATGCCGGGGCCATGCCGTGGGAGGGGCGCAGCGCGCTGGACGCCGTGGAGTTCATGGACGTGGCGTGGAATTTCCGCCGCGAGCACCTGCCGCTGGCCCAGCGTTCGCACGACGTCGTCACCAATGGCGGCGGCCAGCCCAATGTGGTGCCGGACAAGGCGTCGGTCTGGTACTATTTCCGGGAAAAGGACTTCGCCTCGGTCCGGTCGCTGTTCGAGACGGGCAATGAGATCGCCGATGCCGCCGCTCAGGCCACCGGCACGACGGTGAAGCGCCGCCTGCTGGGCTATGCCGCGCCGAATTTCGGCAACAAGCCGATGGCGGAGGCCGCCTTCGCCAACATCCAGGCGGTCGGCATGCCCCAATGGTCGGCCGCCGACCAGGCCTTCGTCCGGTCGGTGCAGACGGCCAACAAGCTGAAGGTCCAGCCCCTGGGCACGGCCGTGATGCCGCTTTCCACGCCGGAAACGCGCGGGTCCGCCAGCATTGGCGGATCGGACGACATCGGCGACGTGATGTGGGCGGTTCCGACCATCACCATCGGCTATCCGGCCAACATCCCCAATGTCATCTTCCATCATGCCACCGCCGCGATGGCCATGGCCACGCCGATCGCGCACAAGGGGACGGTGGCGGGAGCCAAGGCGGTCGCGATGACGGTGATCGACCTGATGACCCGGCCGAAGCTGCTGGCGGACGCCAAGACCTATTATCGCGACGTGCAGTTGAAGACCCAGTCCTACGATCCCGTCCTGACGGCGGAGGACCGGCCGGCCATTCACCTCAACGAGAAGGTGATGAAGGAGATGCGGCCGCAGATGGAGAAATATTATTATGATCCCGCGCGATATTCGACCTATCTGGAGCAGTTGGGAATAGCATATCCCGGTCCGGCCGCCGACAAATAAGGTCCGGCGACCTCTGGATCAGCGCCGCCATCCCGCGCGCTGGAGGATTTGGCGAGCGCGATGACGCGGTGGATCGGCTTCATTTCCGGCCTTCGCGGGAACGGCGGACGAAGAAAAAGGCCGGAGCGTGACATTCCGCTCCGGCCTTTTCGGGCTTCAGGGCTTGCGCCCCCTCGGCGCCGTCACCCGATCTGCTGGTCGGGCAGCGCATGGGTGGGCCTCGATCCCCACAGCGCATAGAAGAGGATGTAGAGTTCGCAGGCCGCGGTCAGCAGGAAGCTGGTCTGCAAGCCGAAATGGTCGGCCAGCCAGCCCTGCACCACCACCAGCGCGCCGCCGGCGATCGCCATGATCAGCAGGCCCGATCCTTCCTCGGTCAGCGGCCCCAGCCCCTTGATGCCCAGGGTGAAGATGGTCGGGAACATGATCGAGTGGAACAGGCCCACCAGGATCAGCGACCACATCGCCACCTCGCCATGGGCGAAGACGGTGATCATCATCACGAGGAAGGCGCCGATGGAGAAGGCGGCCAGCACCTTGCCCGCGTCGAACCGCTGCATGATCGCCGACCCCGCGAACCGGCCGACCATCATCCCGCCCCAGAGGAAGGTCAGGTAACGGCCCGCCTGCTCATGGGTCAGGTTGGCGATGTCGGGCTGGCTGACGAAGTTCACGAACAGGTTGGCGACGCCGATCTCCGCGATCAGGTAGATGAAGATGGCCGGGATGCCGAACACCAGGTTGCGATGCGCCCAGAGCGAATGCTTCTTCCGCTCCTCCTTGGCGAGGCGGGTGGCAGACGCGCCCATGGCGGGCAGCGGGAAGCGCGCGATCACGACGGCCAGCACCACCAGCACCATGGCGACCAGGCCATAGGGCAGGATCACCGACTGGGCGTCGGCCAGCCGCTCCGCCTGCGTCAGCACGACTTCGCCCTGGGCGGTGCCGCCCTTCGACCGGCCGAGGATCAGATAAGCCCCGAACATCGGCGCCAGCATAGTGCCGGCCGAATTCATCGCCTGCACCAGGTTAAGGCGGGACGAGGCGGTTTCCGGCCTGCCGACCACCGCGACATAGGGGTTGGCCGCGACCTGGAGCAGGGTGATGCCGCTGGCGATCACGAACAGCATGAGCAGCGTCACGCCATAGGAGGGGATGGACGCCGCCAGCATCATGCCCAGCGCGCCCGCCGCCATGACCAGCAGGCCCGTCACCAGCGACCTCTGGTAACCGATGCGCTCGATCAGCTTGGCCGAGGGGATGGAGGCGACGAAATAGGCGATGAACCATACCGATTCGATCAGCGTCGTCTGGGTGTAGCTGAGTTCGAACACGCTGCGCAGGTGCGGCAGCAGCGTGTTGTTGATGACGGTGATGAAGCCCCACATGAAGAAGAGGCTGGCCAGCAAAGTCAGGGCAGGGCCGTAGCGCGTGCCCGGATCATGGGCCGCCACGGGCGCCGCGGTTGAGGAAATCGGTCCTGCCATTCATCCTTCTCCGGAAGTGTCGAAAAGGCGCGCCGCCGGAACAGGGTTGCGCCTGATTATTTTGTATGAGTATATCTCCACCGATGACGCGTCAATGGCGTCGGGGAGGAACCGCATGCGAAAGGCCCTTATGAATAAAATGGTATTGGCAACGTTGTCATACGGCGGCGCCCTGATGATGACAAGCACGGCGGCACTGGCGGCGGAGGCCAGCCGCGCCCCCGCCGGCACGCTGGCCGACGGCACGGCGATCGAGGCGATCACATTGAAGAACGCGCAGGGCGTGTCCGCCACCATCCTGACCTATGGCGCGACGCTGCAAAATCTGGCCGGGCCGGACCGCAATGGCAGGATCGCGGACGTCCTGCTCGGCTATGACGATCTTGCCGGCTATGTCGACCGTCCCAATTATTTCGGCGTGACCGTGGGCCGCTATGCCAACCGGATCGCGGGCGGCAAGTTCACGCTGGACGGCAAGAGCTATCGATTGCCGCTCAACGACAAGGTCAATTCGCTGCATGGCGGCGGCAAGGGATTCGACAAGCAGGCGTGGAAGGTCGTGTCGCTGAAAAGCGGGCCGACCGCCACGCTGGTCCTGTCGCTCACCAGCCCGGACGGCGACGCCGGCTATCCGGGCAAGCTCGACGCGACCGTCACCTATACGCTGGACGAGGCGGGCAATCTGGGCATCGCCTTCGACGCGAAGACCAGCAAGCCGACCATCGTCAACATGACCAACCATGCGATCTTCAACCTGGCGGGCGAGGGATCGGCGGAGAGCGCGCTGGGGCATCTGCTGACCATAGCCGCCAGGGCCTTCACCCCGGTGGACGCCAATCTGATCCCGACCGGCGAACTGAAGCCGGTGGAGGGCACGCCGTTCGATTTCCGCGCGCCGCGCCGCGTGGCGGACGGCATTCGCGATGGCCGCGACGCGCAGATCGTCGCCGGGCGCGGCTATGACCATAATTTCGCGCTGGACAAGGGCGTGACCAGGACGCCCGAACTGGCCGCGCGCTTGGAAGACCCGGCGTCGGGCCGCGTGCTGGAGGTGCTGACCACGGAGCCGGGCGTGCAATTCTACACCGGCAATTTCCTGGACGGCACGCTGATCGGCAAGCAGGGTCATCTCTACCGCATGGGCGACGGCATTGCGCTGGAGCCGCAGAAATTCCCCGATTCGCCCAACCAGCCCAAATTCCTGTCGGCGCGGGTCGATCCGGGCAAGCCCTATCACCACCAGATGATCTACCGCCTGTCGGTCAAGCGCTGAAGACCGGGCATGGCCGAATGGGGCGGGCGACAGGCTGGGCGGCCCTAGGCTGTATCGACATTCAGCCCTGGCGGCCTGCAAATGGTTGAAGCGAGTCGCGTGCCTCGCTTCAATCCCCGTGCTTCCGCTGCTCACCTGCTTTGAGCAGGCTGCGCGCCGGGTCACGGAAAACCGCCATTTTCGGCTCGCCATCTTCTGAATGTGGATACAGCCTAACTCCGGCTGAACGGCAGCAGCGCTTCATAGACCGGAAGCGGCGGCTTGCCCTCTACCGGAACCCCCCGGCGCAGCAGGAAGGCGTGGCGAACGATCTCCGCCTGCTGCTCCAGCCCGTAGCGGCGGAACGGTTTTCCAGGCACGATGTCATAAGCATAGCGGCAGAAGGGATGGCGCATCAGCGGCAGATACCATCTGCCGCCCCGCTGCGCCTGCCAGACATGGGTCATCTCATGGATGAAATGTCCCTGGATGGACAGCGGGCTGTCGCAGAAATCGGCGCAGAACAGGCCGCTTTCCGGATGGAACCATAGGTCGCCGTCCGGCGCCATGGTGACTTGCCGGGGCTGGAAGGGCCACCATTTGCGGTCATGCACCCGCACCCGCCGATAATCGATGGCGGCGGCGAACACCGACCGAGCGAGGGCGGTTTCGGACTCGGTCAGCGGGCGTCCGGTCAATGCGCCTCATGCTCCGCCGATTCGGCGGCTCGAGCGGCGGCGCCGGGCTTCTGGATGACGGCGTCGACCAGCAGGCGGTCGCCATTGGCCAGCAGGAAGGTGAGCGTCATCTTGCCCCGGCCGATCGCCGTGTCGTTGACGCCCCAAAGCATCAGATGCTTGCCGCCCGGCGCGAAGGCGACCTTGGATTTTGCCGGGATGGGAACGCTGTCGAGCGGCTTCATGGTCATCTTGCCGCCCTCGCTCATGCTTTCGTGCATCTCGACCTTCAGGGCGTAATCGGTGAGCACGCCGCGCAGCGCCGTGTCCGCATCGCCGCCATGGGCGACGAAATATCCGGAGGAGGGCATGTCCTTGTTGGGG
The DNA here is from genome assembly GCF_000445085.1 of Sphingobium sp. HDIP04. Classification (NCBI taxonomy): domain Bacteria; kingdom Pseudomonadati; phylum Pseudomonadota; class Alphaproteobacteria; order Sphingomonadales; family Sphingobiaceae; genus Sphingobium; species Sphingobium sp. HDIP04. The sequence continues at coordinate 23,160 of NZ_ATDO01000107.1, forward strand.
CTGAGCCGCACCCAGGCCTGATCGATATAGGTGGGCGCGGGATCGCCGCAGGCGGCGAGCGCGAGAGGGGCGGCAAGGGCGATCAGCGGGTAAAATGCGCGCATGGGCAAAGGCTTCCTCAATGTCCCGTTTCCGGTCGTTTCCATGAGGTAATCGTCACAGCTTCTTGTGCCAAGCAAAAGCACGCCTATATCCCTTGCGCAAACGCCCTTGCCTTGGCGCTTTCGTGAGGTATGGGGCCGTCAACCGCTGAATATGATTTGGGGTTCAAAGAGGACACAATGGCAAAAGTAATCGGTATCGACCTGGGCACCACCAACAGCTGCGTTGCTGTGATGGACGGCGGCAAGCCCAAGGTGATCGAAAATGCGGAAGGCGCGCGCACCACGCCCTCCATCGTCGCCTTCACCAAGGATGGCGAACGCCTGATCGGCCAGCCCGCCAAGCGGCAGGCCGTGACCAATCCGGACAATACCATTTTCGCCGTGAAGCGCCTGATCGGCCGCCGCTTCGACGATCCGATGACCAAGAAGGACATGGAGCTGGTGCCCTACAGCATCGCCAAGGGTCCGAACGGCGACGCCTGGGTGCAGGCGGGCGGCAAGGATTATTCGCCTTCGCAGATTTCCGCCTTCATCCTGCAGAAGATGAAGGAAACCGCCGAAAGCTATCTGGGCGAGACGGTCACGCAGGCGGTCATCACCGTTCCGGCCTATTTCAACGACGCCCAGCGTCAGGCGACCAAGGATGCGGGCCAGATCGCGGGCCTGGAAGTGCTGCGCATCATCAATGAGCCGACCGCGGCCGCGCTCGCTTACGGCCTCGAAAAGCAGGACGGCAAGACCATCGCCGTCTATGACCTTGGCGGCGGCACCTTCGACATCTCGATCCTGGAGATCGGCGACGGCGTGTTCGAGGTGAAGTCGACCAATGGCGACACCTTCCTGGGCGGCGAGGATTTCGACGCCAAGCTGGTGGAATTCCTGGCGGCTGGCTTCCAGAAGGATGAGGGCATCGACCTCACCAAGGACAAGCTGGCGCTCCAGCGCCTCAAGGAAGCCGCGGAAAAGGCGAAGATCGAACTGTCCTCGGCGCAGTCGACCGAAGTCAACCTGCCCTTCATCACCGCCGACCAGAACGGTCCGAAGCATCTGGTGAAGACCATCACCCGCGCCGATCTGGAACGGCTGGTGGCCGACCTCATCAAGCGGACGATGGAGCCTTGCAAGAAGGCGCTGGCCGACGCGGGCGTCTCCGCGAGCGAGATCAGCGAAGTGGTGCTGGTGGGCGGCATGACCCGCATGCCCAAGGTGCGCGAGGCCGTGAAGGAATTTTTCGGCAAGGAACCGCATACCGGCGTGAACCCGGACGAAGTCGTCGCCATGGGCGCCGCCATCCAGGCGGGCGTGTTGCAGGGCGACGTCAAGGACGTGCTGCTGCTGGACGTGACCCCGCTGTCGCTGGGCATCGAGACGCTGGGCGGCGTGTTCACCCGCATGATCGACCGCAACACCACCATTCCCGCCAAGAAGTCTCAGGTCTATTCGACCGCCGACGACAATCAGCAGGCGGTGACGATCCGCGTGTTCCAGGGCGAGCGTGAAATGGCGGCGGACAACAAGCTGCTCGGCCAGTTCGACCTGGTCGGCATCCCGCCCGCGCCGCGCGGCGTGCCGCAGATCGAAGTCACCTTCGACATCGACGCCAACGGCCTGGTCAACGTCCATGCCAAGGACAAGGGCACGGGCAAGGAGCAGCAGATCCGCATCCAGGCGTCGGGCGGCCTGTCGGACGCCGACATCGACCAGATGGTCAAGGATGCCGAGCGCTTCGCCGAAGAGGACAAGAAGAAGCGCGAGGCGGCCGAGGCGAAGAACAATGCCGAAAGCCTGATCCACACCACCGAACAGCAGCTTGGCGAGCATGGCGACAAGGTGGACGCTGGCCTCAAGTCGGAGATCGAGACCGCGATCGCCGCCACCCGGTCGGCGGTCGAGGGCGGCGATGCGGAAGCCATGAAGGCGAAGGCGCAGGAACTCGCCACGGTCGCCATGAAGCTGGGCCAGGCCATTTACGAGAAGGAGCAGGCGGCCGCCGCTGCTCCGGGCGGGGACGCGCCGAAGGCGGATGACGATGTCGTCGACGCCGAATTCTCCGAAGTGGACGACAACAAGGCGTAAGCTGATGTGCTTGCCCCGTCATGACTGCTATGGCCGTGACGGGGCAGGGACGCCGGGGGCGAGATGAGCACCGAAATCGACTATTACGAACTGCTCGAAGTCGAGCGCACGGCGGACGCGGCCGCGATCAAGAGCGCATACCGCAAGCTGGCGATGAAATATCACCCGGACAAGACCGGGGGCTGCACCGACAGCGAGGCCAAGTTCAAGGCCGTTTCCGAAGCCTATGAATGCCTGAAAGACCCGCAGAAACGTGCCGCCTATGACCGTTTCGGCCATGCGGCGTTCCAGAATGGCGGCGGTTTCGGCGGTGGCGGGCGCGGCGCGGGCGGCTTTTCCGACCTTGGCGATATTTTCGAGACCATCTTCGGCCAGGCGGCGGGCGGCTTCGGCGGCGGGCGGCAGGCCCAGCGGCGCGGGGCGGACTTGCGCTACGACATGGAAATCACGCTGGACGACGCCTATCACGGCAAGAAGACCGAGATAGAGATAGAGGTTTCGGCGCCTTGCGAAAGCTGCGACGGGTCCGGCGCGCAGCCGGGCACGGGCGTCAAGAGTTGCGGCACCTGCCATGGCCATGGCCAGGTGCGGGCGCAGCAGGGCTTTTTCGTGGTCGAACGCACCTGCCCATCCTGCCATGGCGCGGGCCAGGTGATCGAAAGCCCCTGCCGTAGCTGCCGGGGCGAAGGCCGGGTGGACAGGCCCAAGACCCTGTCCGTCAACATTCCCGCCGGTGTCGACGAAGGCACCCGCATCCGCCTGTCGGGCGAGGGCGAGGCCGGGGCGCGGGGCGCTCCCGCGGGCGACCTCTATATTTTCCTGCATGTGAAGCGGCATCCGATCTTCGAGCGGGACGGGACGACCCTGTTCGCCCGCGCCCCGGTCAGCATCACCACTGCGGCGCTGGGCGGCGTGATAGAGGTGCCGGGCCTGGACGGGCAGCGGCATGAGATCCGGATTCCCAGCGGCATCCAGTCCGGCAAGCAGATCCGCCAGCGCGGCGCGGGCATGCCGGTGCTGAACGGGCGCGGGCAAGGCGATCTGGTGATTCAGGTCGATGTCGAGACGCCGACCAAGCTGAGCGCCAAGCAGCGCGAACTGCTGGAGGCGTTCCGCGAAACGGAAACGGGCGAGGAATGCCCGCAATCGACGGGATTTTTCAGCAAGCTCAAGGAATTATGGGGGGATTGAGTTCTCCCCATTTCCTTTAAAAGCACCGTGCTCCTGCGAAGGCAGGAGCCCAGTCCCGCCCTTCGAACTGGGCTCCTGCCTTCGCAGGAGCACGAAGCGCTTGATTGAAGCAAAGCTTTCTCCCCCTCCCGCCGTGCCCAGCGAAAAAGGGAAATTCCCGCGCCATCGGCAGGAAGCTGGCCACGCTCGCCGCCAGTCCCGCGCCCATAATGTCCAGAGCGCATAGTCCAGCCCGACCAGCGCCATCGACACCGCCAGCTAAAACCTGAGCGCCGCCAGCGTGCATCCGACATAAACCAGAGCGTGGTGGAGGTCGACAGCAGAGCCATCGCCGTGAGCGCGGCCAGCCATTGCAGACTGTTGGCGACCAGCATCAGCATGCCCAGCATGCAGGACAGCAGAAGCGCGCGCCCGCGGCCCGCACCGATCATATTGTCCGATGGGCCTATGCCGCCCCGGGCGCATTGTGTCAGGAGGTCGGCGGCGGTGGAGGATGAAAACGCAAGGACGCCCGCCCGGTTGGCCGGGGCGCGGCGTCCCTGCCTCGTCCTGGGACTCAGGCCGCCAGGAACATTTCCGGATCGAGCGCCATCAGGCTGTCCGCGCCGCCCTCGATCTTCCGGCGGAGCGCGCCCGCGTCCGGCATGATGCGTTCCGCGAAGAAGCGCGCGGTCACCAGCTTGGCTTCCAGGAATTTGGCGTCGCCTTGGCCGGCCGTCAGCAGGGCGGTGGCCGCCTTCGCCATGCGCAGCCACATCAGGCCGGTCGCGACGATGCCCAATATGTGCATATAGTGAACCGCGCCGGCGCCGGCATTGTCCGGGTTCTTCATCGCATTCTGCATCAACCACATGGTCGCCGCGCCGAGCTGGCCGCTCGCCTTTTCCAGCGCTTCGGCAAAGCTGGCGAGCTTTTCGTCGCCCTTGGCCTGCGCCACTTCCTCCCCGACGATCTTGAGGAAGGCCTGGAGCGCGCGGCCGCCGTTCATGGGCAGCTTGCGTCCGACAAGGTCCATGCCCTGGACGCCGTTGGTGCCCTCGTAGATCTGGGCGATGCGGGCGTCGCGGACATATTGTTCGACGCCATTTTCCCAGATGTAGCCATGGCCGCCGAACACCTGCTGCGCCATCACGGTGACGTCGAAGCCCTTGTCCGAGCCATAGCCCTTGATCACCGGGGTCAGCAATTGCAGCAGGTCATCGGCCGCCTGCCGTTCTTCCTCCGTGGCCGCCTGATGGGCAAGATCGACCTGGAGCGCCCCCCAGAGCATCAGCGCGCGCAACCCTTCCGTCAGGGCCCTCGCCTCCATCAGCATGCGGCGGACGTCGGGATGGGCGAACAGCGTGTCGGCCTTTTCCTGCGGATCCTTGGGGCCGGTGAGCGCCCGGCCCTGGCGACGTTCATGGGCGTAGGCGGCGGCGTTCTGATAGGCGACCTCCGCCTGGGCCAGTCCCTGCAGGCCGACGCCCAGGCGGGCGGCGTTCATCATGATGAACATGGCGGCCAGGCCCTTGTTCTCCTCGCCCACCAGCCATCCGGTCGCGCCGTCATAGTTCATGACGCAGGTGGAATTGCCGTGGATGCCCATCTTGTGCTCCAGCGAACCGCAGGAGACGGCGTTGCGCTCGCCCAGCGATCCGTCCTCGTTCACCAGGAATTTGGGAACGACGAAGAGGGAGATGCCCTTGCTGCCTTCCGGCGCGTCAGGGGTCTTGGCCAGGACGAGGTGGATGATGTTTTCCGTCAGGTCATGCTCGCCGGCCGAAATGAAGATCTTTGTGCCGGTGATCGTGAAGCTGCCGTCAGGCCCTGGCACGGCCCTGGTCTTGATGAGGCCTAGATCGGTGCCGCAATGCGGTTCCGTCAGGTTCATCGTGCCCGCCCATTTGCCCGACACCATATTGGGGATGTAGGTCCGCTTCTGTTCCTCGCTGCCCTTGGCGATCAGCGCTTCGACCGCGGCATTGGTCAGGCCGTGATACATTTTGAAGCTCAGATTGGCCGAGAGCGTATATTCGCTGACGGCCGTCCCAACGATGCTTGGGAGGCCCTGGCCGCCATATTCGATCGGCGCGTTCAGCGTCGTCCAGCCGCCCTCGACATAGGTGTCATAGGCCGCCTTGAAGCCGGTAGGCGTGGTGACGCTGCCGTCCGGGTGGCGGGTGCAGCCCTCCTTGTCGCCCATGGCGTTCAGCGGGAAGAGGATTTCGGCGGCGACCTTCCCGCCTTCGGTCAGGATCGCCTCCACCAGGTCGGCGGTCGCGTTTTCGAAGCCGGGCAGATTGGTGTAGCGATCCAGCCCGAGGACATGGTCGAGCACGAAGCGGGTGTCGCGAACAGGGGCGGTGTAGCTGGGCATGATCTTCTCCGACGGATTTTGTTCTGCGGTTAGGGGGATTATTGCTGGAGGACGTCCAAGAAATGCATCAACTCCGCGATGGTGGCGTCGATGTCCTCCTTCTGGCGGTTGAGCAGGGCGATGCGCGCCTCGCACTTGGCGACGGTGACGCGGAGCTGTTCCTCATGCTCCTCGTCGGCGTCGTAGAGGTCGATCATCTCGCGAATGTCGGACAGGCTGAATCCCACCCGCTTGCCGCGCAATATCCAGGCCAGGCGGGCGCGGTCGCGACGCGAATAGATGCGCGCAAGGCCCTGCCGTTCCGGCGCGATCAGCCCTTCGTCCTCATAGAAGCGCAGGGCGCGCGCGGTGACGCCGAATTCCTCCGACAGGTCGGTGATGCTATAGGCTTGCCGGTCGCTATGATCGGGCAGTTCGACGATGCCCGCAAGAGTGGTGCGTTTGTCCATGGCAGGTGATGTAACTCTGCTTTACGTTTACGTCAAGGTGAGTATGCCAGCCGTGGCCCTTTTGTCCTAGTGACAGGACGGGCGGGCGCCGCTAGGGCTTTGCGCCATGATGGGGGCAGTCAGACGATCGGAATCCGCGAAGGGCCTTTTGGCCGCGCTGGCTCTGCTCGTGCTGGCGATGCAGCTTCTCGCGCCTTCGGGCTTCATGCCTGTGCGCACCGAACGGGGCGTTGTGGTGACGCTCTGCACGGGGCAAGGGGCGGTCAATGTCGTGGTCGACCGGACTGTCTTCGACCGGGACGGGGCGTCGGGCAAGCATCGCCCGGATGACGGCGCGCCGGGGCAGCAGCATTGTCCCTTCGCCGCATCGGTGCAGCCGCTGGTTCCGCCGCTGGCCCTCGCCGATCTGCCTCTGCCCGCCTGGCAATTGGGTTTCGGGCCGATCGCCTTCGCGCTCAAGACCGGGCTGATCGCCCGGCTGGCCGCGCCGCCGCCGCCCTCCTCGGGGCCGCCCGCCTTCTGAAAAATCCGCCATTTTCCGCGATTTTTTCAGCAAGGTCATCATTTCATGTCTGTCTTTTCCGTTTCGCGCGGCATTTCGCTGTGCGCGCTTGCCTGTTCCCTGTCCGCTCCCGCCCTGGCCGAGGAGGCCGAGCAGAGCCGGATCATCGTCACCGCCAGTCCCATGGTGGAGGATGCTGCGACGAAAATCGTCCGCGCGCCCGGCGGCGTGGACGTCGTTCCGGCGGAGGATTTCGGCGACAAGCTCGCCGTTTCCCTGCGCGATGCGCTGAGCTTTTCCCCCGGCGTCTATACGCAGCCCCGGTTTGGGCAGGAGGTGCGGATTTCCATTCGCGGGTCCGGCCTGTCGCGGGGCTATCATATGCGCGGCCTGACGCTGTTGCAGGACGGCATTCCGATCAACATGGCCGACGATAACGGCGATTTCCAGGAACTGGATGCGCAGGTCTTCCAGCATCTGGAGGTCTATCGCGGCGGCAATGCGCTGCGGCTGGGCGGGTCGACGCTGGGCGGGGCGATCAATGCGGTGACGCCGACCGGGCGGAGCGCGCCGGGTACGGAGATGCGGGTCGATGGGGGGTCGTTCGACACGCTGCGGGCGAAGGCGGCCTATGGCTATAGCGACGGGCGCGGGGATGCGTGGGCCGCGTTGACCGCCGATCGGTCCGATGGCGATCGGGACCATGGGCGGCGGCGGGCGCTGCGCTTCAACGGCAATGTCGGGCTGAAGCTGAGCGAGCGCGTGGAGACGCGCTTCTATGCCAGCGTGCAGACGATCCGGCAGAAATTGTCCGGCGCGCTGAATGAAGGCGATGCGCTGGACCATCCGGCCAAGGGCAATTTCTCGGGCGATCAGGCGCGCAACATCGATTCGATCCGCCTGCAGAACCGCACGACCGTGGCGCTGGATCGCGGCGAACTGGCGTTCGGCGTCTATTTCAACGCCAAGGCGCTGGATCATCCCATCTATCAGGTGGTCGACCAGAAGTCGGAGGATCGCGGGGTCTTCGCCAGCGTCGATCTGGCGGCCGATCTGGGCGGGATGCCGGTCGAACTGACTTTGGGCGCTCAGGCGCGGTTCGGGCATGGGCGCTTCCGCCAATTCGTCAATCTGAACGGGCGGGCGGGCGCGCCGACCTCTTATCAGAAGGCGCGGGCGCAGACGATCAACAGCTATGGCGAGGCGCGGATCGCGCCGGTCGCGGGGCTGTGGCTGATCGCGGGCGGCATCTATACCCATGGCGAGCGGCGGCTCGACAACCGCCTCGCCCCGGCGCGGAGCGGGGACGTGTCGTTCGACGCCTTCGCGCCGAAATTCGGGCTGCTGTTCGAGCCGGCGCAGGCGGTGCAATTCTACGCCAATTACAGCCGCTCGGTGGAATTGCCCGGCTTCATCGAACTGGGGCAGGCGCCCGCCGGTGGTGCGCCGGGCTTTACGCCGCTGGCCACGCAAAGGGCATGGACGGTTGAGGTGGGCACGCGCGGCACGCTGGGCATCGCGCATTGGGACGTCAGCCTCTATCGCGCCGATCTCAAGGGCGAGTTGCTGCAATATAATGTGGTGGCGGGGCTGTATCCGGCAGCGACCTTCAATGCCGGGCGGACGCGGCATCAGGGGATAGAGGCGGGGCTGGACCTGAGGCTGACCCCATGGGCGAGCCTGAGGCAGGTCTATCAATATAGCGATTTCCGCTTCCGCGACGATGCGCAGTTCGGCGACAATCGCCTGCCGGTGGTGCCGCGCCATTTCTACCGGGCGGAGCTGAAGTTGGGGACGGAGCGGCTGAGCATTTCGCCCGCCATCGAATGGCTGCCGCAGGGGGCATGGGTCGACTATGCCAACACGAAGCGGGTCGGGGATTATGCGACGCTGAACCTCGGCGCGCAGGCGGAGGTGAAGCCGGGCGTCACCCTGTTCCTGGATGCGCGCAACCTGACCGGGGAGCGGGCCGTTGGCGATATTGGCGCCCTGGTCCGCTATGTGCCGGACAATCCAGCGACGCTTGCGAATGAGGGCAGCGTGGCCTTCTACCCCATCGAACGTCGCGCCTTTTATGGCGGCGTGCGGGCGCGGTTCTGACCGTGGAAAGCGGGTCATTTTATCGGGCGATGTGGCGCTGGCATTTCTATGCCGGGCTGATCGTGTTGCCAGTGCTGGCGCTGATGGCGGTGACGGGCGCGCTCTATCTCTACAAGCCGGAGATCGAGCGGGCCGTCTATCATGACCGGATCGTGGTGCGGCCGGGCGGGGCGCTGCTGCCGCCGTCGCGGCTGGTTGCGGCGGTGGAGAAGGCCAGCGGCGGCGCGGTGAGCCAGATGCAGCGGCCCGCCGCCGCCGATGAAAGCTGGCGGCTGACGGTCGGCGGGACGGTCTGGTTCGTCGATCCCCATGACGGGCGGATATTGGGCAGGCTGGCGGACGGCGGCGTCATGCGGACGGTCAGGGATCTGCACAGCCTGGCGCTGGCCGGGCCGGTCGGCAACCGGCTGGTCGAGGTGGTGGCGGGCTGGGCGATCCTGCTGTGCGTGACCGGGCTGTATCTGCGCTGGCCGCGTGCCGGGAACCGGGTGCTGGCGCTGCGCGGGCGGCCGGGCGGGCGGCTGTTCTGGCGCGACCTGCATGGCTCGGTCGGCTTTCTGGCGGCGGGGGCGATCCTGTTCCTGGCCGTCACCGGTATGCCCTGGACTTCGGTCTGGGGCGGCGGGTTGCGCGGGCTGATCGCGGAGCGGGGGCTGGGGCGGCCTTCGGCGGCGGTTATCCCGTGGAGCGCGCCGGTGAAGGAGGTGTTGCCCTGGGCTTTGCGGGAAGGCGGCGCTGTGCCGGGTGGTTCGGGGCCGGGCGGTTCGGGGCCGGGCGGTTCGGGCGGCGTCGGAGTGGATGAGATCGTGCGGATCGCCGAAGGGCGCGGGTTGAAGGGCGGGGTCATGATCGGCTTTCCGGCCTCCGCAGGCATGCCATGGCTGGTGTCGGCGCAGGCGGTGAAGGCGCAGGATGCGCATGTCCTGACCATCGACGCGGGGTCCGGCGCGGTGGCGCAGGATGTCGACTGGCGCATGTTCGGCGGCGGGGCGAGGGCGGTCGAATGGGGCGTCGCCACCCATCAGGGGCTGGAATATGGCGAGGCGAACCGGTTGCTGATGCTGGCGGGATGCCTGTGCCTGCTGCTGCTGTGCCTGACCGCGCCGCTGTTGTGGTGGAAGCGGCGGTTGGGGGAGCCGCCTGCGGCGGGGCTGCGCGAGAAGCGGGTCGTGGCGGGATTGATGCTGGGGCTGGGGCTGGTGTTTCCATTGACGGGGGCGAGCATGGCGGCGGCTTTGGCTGGGGAATGGGTTTGGGAGCGGTTGCGAGGGTGATGGCGGCGCCTGATCTTCCCCTCCCCTTCAGGGGAGGGGATTGAGGGGTGG